>JALHRF010000022.1:26569-40883 GCA_022841545.1 Bauldia sp.
CAGAAGCCGGGGTCGGTGGCGTCGAGGCCGAAGGGTGCGAGGAGTTCCTTGTGGCCCTTGGTGCCGCCGGCGCGGAGCATATCGAGATACTTCGCCTCGAAGCCTTGGGGATGCTCCTCGTAGACTGCGTAGAGCGAGTTCACCAGGCAGTCGCCGAAGGCATAGGCATAGACGTAGAAAGGCGAATGGATGAAGTGGGGGATGTAGCTCCAGAAGGTCTCGTAGCCGGGGCCGAGCCTGATTGCCGGGCCGAGGCTTTCCCCTTGCACTTCCAGCCATAGCTCGCCCAGCCGCTCGGCGGTGAGTTCGCCCTCGCGCCGCTCGGTGTGCAGCTTCCGCTCGAAGCTGTAGAAGGCGATCTGCCGGACAACGGTGTTGATCATGTCCTCGACCTTGGCGGCGAGCATCGCCTTCTTCTGCACCGGGTCGGTGGTCTCGGTGAGGAGGGCGCGGAAGGTCAGCATCTCGCCGAAGACGCTGGCGGTCTCGGCGAGCGTCAGCGGGGTGGGGGCCATCAACGCCCCCTGCGGCGCGGCGAGAACCTGGTGCACGCCGTGCCCCAGCTCGTGGGCCAGCGTCATCACGTCCCGCACTTTTCCCTGATAATTCAGGAGGATGTAGGGGTGGGCGCTCGGCACGGTCGGGTGCGAGAAGGCGCCGGGGGCCTTGCCGTCCCGCACGGGAGCGTCGATCCAGCGCTCGGCGAAGAAGCGGCGGGCGATCCCCGCCAGTTCGGGCGAGAAGAGGGCATAGGACCCGAGCACGGTAGAGCGCGCCTCGTCGAACTTTATCAGCCGCTGCGGGACCTTGGGCAGCGGCGCGTTGCGGTCCCAGAAGGGCAGGAAATCGCGGTCGAACCATCGCGCTTTCAGCTTGTAATACCGGTGCGACAGGCGTGGATACGCCTCGACAACGGCCGCGACGAGCGCATCGACGACCTCAGACTCGACCCGATTTGCCAGATGTCGCGACGCCGCCACGTCGTCGAAATGCCGCCAGCGGTCGGAGATCTCCTTGTCCTTGGCGAGCGTGTTGGTGATCAGCGTGAAGACGCGAATGTTCGCCTTGAAGGTTTCCGCAAGCGCCTCCGCCGCCATCTTCCGCTTTGCGCCGTCGTTGTCCTGGAGAAGGTTGAGGGTCGGTTCGATGGCGAGTTCCTCCTCGCCCACCTTGAAGCGGAGCGAAGCCATCGTCTCGTCGAACAGCCGGTTCCACGCGCCCCGCCCGGTGACCGACTTCTCATGGAAGAGTTGCTCGACCCGGTCCTCGAGCTGGTGCGGTTTCTCCTTGCGGACGTCTTCGAGCCACGGCCGGTAGGTGCCGAGGCCGGGATCCTCCATCGCCACCTCGAGCACCGCGTCGTCGATGCGGTTGAGTTCGAGGGTGAAGAACAGGAGGTGCGAGGAGGCGTTGGTGATCTTCTCCTGGACGTCGCCGTAGAACTTGGAGATGCCGGGGTCGACCGTGTCGCCGGCATGGAGCAGCCCGGCATAGGAGATGATGCGGCCGAGCAGGTCCTCGAGCGCCTCGAACTCGCGCACCGCCTCGGCGAGCTTCGCCCCCGCCTCGGGGCCGCCGGCGATCTCCGCCAGCTTCCCCTGCCATTTCTCGGCGAAGGCAAGCGACGCCGCCTCGCCCCGCGCCAGCGCCGCCTGAATCTCCGGCGAGTCGCGCGAGGGATAAAGGTCGGCGAGGTTCCATTCCGGGAGGTCCCCGTAGGGGCGGTCGTTCTCGATGGCGAACGGGTCGGCAAGAGACATGCGCGCGGGTTTCCGTGACTCTCGGGCTCTCCTATCAGCTATTGCGTGATGTGCCCCGAGGCAAGCCGCGTGCGCCTCGGCCGTCGTTTCCCGTCGAGAAGAGCAGGCTTCAGGCCACCCGGTTCGGGAACAGCGCCTTGAGCTTCTGCTGGAAGATCGAGGCGAAGGTGTTATAGCCCGACTTCGAGGGGTGCAGTTCATTGTGCCAGGCGCCGGCCTCCGCCGGCAGCGTGCCCTGCGTGTTGATGACGGTCACCTTGTCCGAGGTGGCCGCCAGCGCCTCGAGCATCGCCGTGAATTGCAGCAGCATCTCCCGCACCACGGCCTGGCGCTGGGCGATCGCGGCCGGAAACTTGCGGAGTTTGAAGGTCGGCTCGAGCCATGGCCCGAAGCCGCAAACCCCGCGCCCATCGGGAATGGCGAAATCATAGGTGTGGAAGATGAGATGGGTGTTCGGGCTGAGGTTGTCGCGGAGCGCGATGAGGTCCTGATAGCCGGCCCGCACCAGGGTGACTGCGGCGTCGAAGCGCGGCTGGTCGATTTGCGCCTTCGGCGGCAGCGCCGGGTCCCAATCCTTGATCCAGAGCGCCATCGGGTCGCCGACGATGTCGTTGCCGCCGCCCGAGAAGAGCAGCGCGTCCCACGGCCCGCCGGCGGGACAGCCGTCCGCGAGGTGCTTCGCGAGCAGGCCCCGCTGCTCGACGCCGAGCATGAAACGGACTTCGTCGCCGGCGTCGGAGAGGTCGAGGATCGGCACGCCGAGCTTCGACTGGAGCCGCCTGACGATGCCGCCGGCGAGGAAGAACGGGGGGTAGTCGAACCAGGAATCTCCCTCCGCCACGACCTGGAGCGGAACGAAGGCGGCGGCCTTCGGCGCTGCCGCCGTGCTCTTGCGGCCGGACCGTAGGCCGGGCGGCAGGGCGCCCCGCTTCTTCATGATCGTCATGGTGGCCTTGTAGTCGCGGATGCGGCGCTCGCGTTCCGCGCGCCGGCTCCGCTCGTGCTGCCGGCGTTCGTCGGCGATCTCGACCGGCGAGGGCGGCGGTGCGATCTTCGGGCGCTTTGCCCGCATCGCCAGGGCCGGTTGCTTGGCCCGCGCCAGCGCCTGCGCTTCCGCGAGCGTCACCGGCCCGGTGGCGGGCGCCGCCGCCTTGGCCGCTGCCGCACGCGGCTTGGCCACGGGCTTGTTGCTGCGGGAGGGCTTGCGGGACTTCCCGGACCTGCCCGATGGGGTCTTCGCCATGGTTCCCCCCTGTCGCGCCGGTTGCCGGCTCAGATGAGCGGGCGGAAGCAACGGAGCACCATCATAAGGTGCCGCCCTGCGGTTTCTGTCAATGGCCGACGACCACGGTAGGCGCATTGTCGAATCCGGACGTGCCCGTTCGACGACGGTTCAGGGAACGCAGCCAGCGCTGCCTGATACGGCCTGACCAGAAGGAACCGTTACGATGCACGACGACCGAACGCTGATACCCGCGACCGAACTCGCGGCGAAGAGCGGAATCGATTTCCCCGGCGAGAGCCCGGAGTACCGAGCGGCGCGAACTGCGCTTCTGGCCGAGGAGATCGAGCTCCGCCGCCATATCGAGCGCGTCGCCCGTCAGCGGCGGGCGCTGCCGCCGGGCCCGCCGGTGACCAGCGACTACGTCTTTGTCGGCGAGGAGGGGCCGGTTCGGCTTGCCGACCTGTTCGGCCCGCACGATACCCTCGTCGCCTACAAGTACATGTACGGGCCGGAGCGCAAGCGACCCTGCCCGATGTGCACCGCGGCGATGAGCGCCTGGGACGGCGAGGCGCTCGATATCGGCCAGAGCGTGTCCTTCGTCATGGTCGCCCGCTCGCCGATCGAGCGGCTGGTCGCGTTCAAGCGCGAGCGCGGCTGGCGGAACCTGCGGCTCTATTCCGACACCAGCGGCGACTACACCCGCGACTGGGTCCACCCCGAGGATGCCGACGTGCCCGGCCTCAACGTCTTCACGCGGCGCGACGGCACGATCCGCCACTTCTGGGGCGACGAGATGGGCCAGACCGCCGACCCCGGAGAGGACCCGCGCGGCGCCCCCGACCTGATGCCGCTGTGGACCATCCTCGACCTCACCCCGGCCGGCCGCGCCGCCGACTGGTACCCGAAGCTGAGCTACTCCGGCTGAACCGGCCGGCCTGGTCCGCCCGCGCTAATGGCGCGAAGACATTTGAGTCCCGCCCGGATGCGAAGCTCTCGCTCAAGTGTCAAATTCAAAAGCTCCCCTAGAAACATATGATTGGGAGTGGTCCTTCCGACTCCGACATTCGCTCTGGACCTTGCTGCAGATGGGTAGCGAAGGTCGGAATCGGACCACTACCGCGAAGGCTGCATCCTGATCCGCTCGGCCAGTAGCGTGTGGTCGAGGATGAAGCCGTCGCAGGTGACGCGACGCCCGACATAACGGTCGAGCCCGGGATCGCCATAGGTCGGTCCCTCCTTGCGGCGAAGCACGAAGGAACCGTCGTCGGTATCGATCCAGATCGCCATCCGTTCGCTTTTGCTGCCGGCGCCGAAAGGCCCGCGCCTGACGACGCCGGTCAGCCCTTCGACTCTGCGTGGGCCATCGGTGCTTTCGCTCAAGACTTCTCCGAGTAGATGCGGTATCCAACGATTCGCCCGTCCACCTCTTTCGCCACCGCGGCGACGATGAGGCTGTTGGCGCGCTCTGGCCGGTATACCGCAACATAGTAACGGGACGCTATCGGCGCAGCCTTGCTGGCAAGCGCCTTCGCAGCCTTGGGCGTCTTCACGGTATAGGCCGTGAAGGCCTTCTCGCCGTCGATTCCGGCCTCCTTGGCGATGTTGGCGAGCGCCCGCTTGACCGTGGGCGTCCGTCGGCCGCCGCGCGCCTTTTGCGATGCCGTCGGCTTGGTTGCTTCGAGCTTCGCTCCCTCTGCCCGGAGTTTCGCCCGCCGGCCAAGGCGATCGAGACGCTTCGCGTCGTTGGCGGTGATCCCAAGCGGAACTGCAGTCGGGCTCGCGCTCTTCACGGGATGGACCGAGGGATCCCCGAGGAGATTGAACTGGGCCAGGGTCTTCAGGTCGATGGGATCGAGCTCGCCGACCTGCTCGATATATTGCTGCCTCGCGACGAGCGCCGCCCGCCCGAGCGATGCCCCGCCGATCACGGCGAGCAGGAAATATTGGGTGATGAGATCGGCCGCCCCGTTTCCGACGGCGGGGCCGTAGGCGATCGTGCTGCTGCCGAAATAGCCATAGGCGCCATGGGCCAGGTACTGCTGGCAGATGGGCAGCGGCAGGTCGAGCGTCACCGAGTCGTAGAGTTCCGCCCCGAAGCAGCACTCGACTGCGGCGACCGTTCCCGGCTGAATCTTCTTGGCAATCGTGCCGCTTGTGAGCGACGGCGGCATCGCGTTGTCTTTCTCGCCGTAGAACTTGGGGTCGGCCATACCCCCGTGGCAATTGATGAAGTGCGCCAGCTTGCCGAGGGCCTTCTGCGGATGCTTCGGCCCCTTTGGCGGGACGATCGCAAGAGCGCCGGAATCGCCGAATATGGCGAACAGGCTCTCCCTGGTCGACTCCTGCCAGCTGTCGGTCGACAGGCCGAAATAGGCGCCGTACTCGGTGGCGTCCCGGGGTTGATGCTTCGCCGCGTGCTGGATCAGCGAAATGAGGTGCGAAGGTTCCCTTGCGCCCGTGAGGTCGGGCAGCCTGCCGACAACCCGGGTCGGTCCCTTGAACTTAGCGACATCGCGCGAATAAGGTGCATTGCAGGCATAGGGAAGATCGCCATAGGCGCACTGGTCCGGGTCGTCGGCCGGGGGGCTGTCCATGTCCTGGTGTGGCACCACGTCCGGGGCCCCGACGATCAGGAGGTACTCGGGGTTTGCCTTGCGAAAGATTGCGTCGATCGCCGCCTTGTTCTGGCGCGGGCTGAGATGGCTGGTCACCACAGGCCCGCCGAACGATTTCATGGTTGCCGGATTGTCCAGGAAGACGAGCCGGTCCTTGAGGCCACGTTTTGCATCGGCCGCAATCAGATTCTTAAGAGCCTTGGTGATCGTGGCAAGACCAGCAGGACCGTATTTTGTTGTGAGCCCCGATTTGTTGGTGACGATGATCTTGTCGTCCATTGCCCCCTCCCAGCTTGAACATCCTGCGGACAGAGTCGCCCGCCTGATGAGTACTTAGAGTTTAGGCATATAGTTGATACACCGCAAGCGTGGACGGAAGTTCGCGCCATTTCGATCCGGACCGTCGCTCCGGGCCGATCAGGTCGAACTCCTGACCACAGCCGCGGACGTCCTCTGCGCGGGCCGGATGTCGGGCGTCAATCCCCCCGGCCGCAGCGCTTTCCGCCGGTCGTGAGGGACGCCTTGCCTACGCGCCTCCGACCCTGGCGTCGGCCTCGAACACGCGTCCGTCAGCCCAGATATCGACGTTGGTCTGTGCCTGCGCCTTGTCGAGGCCATACTTGCTCTGGATCTGGCGAACGAGGTCGCGGCGGGTCTTGATCGCCGCCAACTCCCGGTCATCCAGTTTGCCCCAGCGCCGCCGGAGATCAGCGACGGTAATCCTGGGTGTGGGCAATACAATGCCGATCCCGGTCGATCTGGTAGTTTTCTTCATTTCTCTATCCTCTCTCCCAGTATTATTTTGAATTTCACGCCAGATTGAAGATGTGGACCTTATCAAATCGATTCAATGGCGGATGGATAAATCGTGGGCCGATTCCGCGATTTCTTGGAATTGTCGCAATTGTCCTTCATGTTTGTTGCATGTCGTTGATTCTCCTCATCCCGATTGTCGCCGTCGCCACCCTGGCTCTTCTCGCCGGGGTCTTTTTGGTCTGGCTCGCCCATAACCCCTTCAGTCCGCTCGGCCGGGGCGGACTGCCGCGATAGCGGCGCGTCCGCGCTATCCTCGATCATCCCCGGAGTGATATCGGTGGGACTGGCCGCGGGGCGGGCTTGGTGTCGGGACGATGAACAGGTTGCTTCGGACATTTCTTGATCGCGCGATCCGCACCGGCTCGCTTGCGGTCGTCGATCCCTCTGGCAAGGTCCATCGCTTCGGCGATGGCGGCCCGGCGGTGGTCACGGTGCGTTTCGCCACCCCCGCCGTCGAGCGCGCCGTCATCATGAACCCGCAGATGAAGCTCGGCGAAGCCTTCATGGACGGCGGGTTCACCATCGAGGAGGGGTCGCTCTACGATTTCCTCGCGCTCGTTCTGTCGAACGACCAGGACCCGCGGCCGAGCCGACTCGCGGACCTCATCGCCCGCTTCCGCCGACTGACCCGGCACATGCACCTCGCGAATACGAAGACCCGCGCCCGCGACAATGCCTCGCATCACTACGACCTCGACCGGCGGCTCTATTCCCTCTTCCTCGATTCGGACCTCCAGTACTCCTGCGCCTATTTCGCGACGCCCGAGATGGGTCTCGACGAAGCCCAGGAGCGGAAGAAACAGCACATCGCGGCGAAGCTCCTCCTCGAGCCGGGGATGAGCGTGCTCGACATCGGCTCCGGCTACGGCGGCCTCGCCATCCATCTCGCCGAGACCTTTGGCGTGACGGTAACCGGGGTGACGCTGTCGACCGAGCAGCACGCGGTCGCGGAGCAACGCGTGGCCGAGCGCGGACTGGAGGGCAAGGTCCGCTTCCTCCTCCAGGACTATCGCGACGTGACCGGCCGCTTCGATCGCATCGTCTCGGTCGGCATGTTCGAGCATGTCGGACAGAAGGCCTATCCGCGCTTCCTCAAGCACTGCTACGACCTGCTCGATCCCGATGGGCTTCTTCTCCTCCACACGGTCGGCCGTCTCTACGGCCCGGCGCGGACCAATACCTGGGTGGCGAAGTACATCTTCCCCGGCGGCACCAGCCCGGCCTTGTCGGAAGTCGCGCCGGTCATCGAGGAATCGGGCTTCGTGCTCGCCGATCTCGAGGTGCTCCGGTTGCATTACGCCGACACCTTGCGGGCCTGGCGGGAGCGGTTCCTCGCCAATCGCGACAAGGCGCTGGCGCTCTACGACGAGCGGTTCTGCCGCATGTGGGAATTCTACCTCGCCTCGTTCGAGGCGTCGTTCCGCTTTGCCGACCTGGTGGTGTTCCAGTTCCAGCTCACCCGACAGCTGGGTACGGCGCCCCGGACGCGGAAATACCTTTACGGGTAGCCGAGGCGGCGCGTCCTCACGCGAGCGCGGCGACCAGCGACCACAGCGTGATGAAGATCAGGATCAGCGAGCCGGGCGTCCACAGCATGGCCCGCATGTCGTGGGTCTGTGCGGTGAAATAGGCCGCGAAGTGCAGAAGCCGCGTCGCTACATAGCCGTAGAGCAGCACCTGGGCGAGCCATAGCGGCGGCCCGGTGAGCACGAAGATCAGCGCCGCGACGAGAAAATAGGGCAGGCTCTCGAGGTCGTTCAGCTGGATGCGCCGGATACGGTCGACGCGGTCGTTGGGCGCGAGCTGCGCCGGGTCCGGGCTTGGGTTGAACGCCGTCTTCCGGATGTCTTCCGGGGATCGAAAGCCGCCGTTCTCCTTCATCATCCGCACCACCGTCAGCCACGACATGCTCACCGCCTTGAGGATGATGAGCGTCGCGGCGACGACGTAAGTGGCGAACAGCGGATCGTCCAGGCTCAACGCGGTCATCGCTCGGCTCCATCTCGGCTTGTCTTCGCCGTCGGATGCCGGCGAACCCCGGCAATAATATTAGACCAACGGTCGAAAAAGTCAATTTATAGACAAGAAAAACGTCTTCTGGTAGAGGTTTGGAGAGGAAATCCAGGAAGCGTCATGGCGAAGCAAACTTCGGTTCGGTCGGCGGAAGCGTCGCGCGCGGCGTCGCGGGCAGAACGGCAGCAGCGGCGACGGGACCGCTCGCGCGAGGAGATTCTCGCCGCGGCGCGAAACGTACTGCTCGAGAGCGGCGTCGGCGCGATGACGCTGGAAGCGGTCGCCACCGAGGCGGGCATGTCGAAGACCGGCCTCTACTACTACTTCCCGTCGAAGGACGCGCTGGTGTTCGAACTGGTCTATGCGACCGTCGAGCGTCATGCGCGCGCCATCCACGACGCGGTCGAGGCAACGAAGGACGGTGGCGAAGCGCTTGGCGCCATCATCGCCGAAACGGTGCGCCACTTCGCGCCCCGCCTCGACGACTTCCGCCTCGCCTTCCTCTTCAGCCAGGTGGAAGGCGCCGGCGCGCTCAAGTGGACCGACGAGCAATTCGCCCGTCTCCGCCCGCTCAATGATCTCGTCTTCGCCGGCGCCGCCGCGCGCCTCAGCGCGGCGCGCAAGGGGCGGAAGGGCCGTGCGTCTCTCGATCCGCGCCTCGCCGCCTTCCTGGCGCATGTGTCGGCGATCGGCCTCCTCACGATGAAGGGCATGGTCGAGGGGGTCGGCGACCCGCTCCGCTACTCCGATGAGGAACTGATCGACGGGTTCGCCACGGTCTTTGCGGCCGCGGCCTCGGCCTGACCGAATCCGGCATCCGCACGGCGGCCCTCTCCTCTCGCCACCCTACCTGCCGACGCCGGCGCGGATCGATGAGGCGGCCCGTTGCGGCCAAGGGATCGCCTTGGCAGCCGGCGCGATGTCGTCAAGACGGAAGCCCTGGGCGCGAGCAATCTCCATGGCACCTCCAAGACGCAATCGTCATTACCGCCCCAGCGCCATCCCGTCCTTGCGCTTGTCGGAGGCGCCGGTGAGCGTCCCGTCCGAGCCGCGCACCACGAACTGCGCGCCGCCGAAATCGCTTCGCCCGGCAATGTTGCCGATATTGCCCGCATCGGCGAAGCCTGCGCCGCGGAGCGCGGCGACGATGTCTGCGGCCATGCCCTCCTCGATGGCGAGCAGGTCGCCTTCGAGCCGCCAGCGCGGCGCGTCGAGCGCGACCTGGAGCGGCTCGCCCCAGGCGGCGGTGCGCATGAGGAGCTGGACGTGGCCTTGCGGCTGCATCGCGCCGCCGACCACGCCGAACACGGCGTGGAGGCGGTCGTCCTTCAGCGCCGCGGCGGGGATGACGGTGTGGTAGGCGCGCTTGCCCGGGGCCGGGCCGTTGATATGGCCGGGCTCGGCGAAGCCCGAGCCGCGGTTCTGGAGGACGAAGCCATGACCCGGCACGCCGATCGCCGCGCCGAAGCGCTTGAAGACGCTGCTCATCAGGGTGAGCGCCAGCCCGTCGCGGTCGACGATCGCCGTGCATACCGTGTTGCCGGCCGGGTCGGCCACCGTCTCGCGGGCGCGGTTCATGCCGTCGCGCACCGCCCTGACCGCGGTCACGAACGTCTCCGGGTCCGCCGGATCGAGCGTGAGCGGCGCGAGCGTGTCGAGTGCTTCGAGGACGGCAAGACCATGGGTGTTGGGCGGGCACTCGAGCACCGTCAGCCCGCGGAACGTGGTCGAGAGCGGCTTGTCGAAATTGCCCCGGTGCGCGGCGAAGTCCCGCTCACCAAGGACGCCGCCGGAGGCGCGGCTCGCGCGCGCCGCGGCGTTGGCCGGCGCGCCCTCGTAGAAGGCGGCGGGACCGTCGGCGGCGATGGCGCGGAGCGTCGCGGCAAGCTCGGGGTTGGTGAAGGTCTCGCCGGCGGCGGGCGTGTTGCCGGCGCGGTAGAGCGCGGCGCAGGCCGGGTCCTTGGCGATCACCGAATCGAAGAATTTCCATTCCCGCGCCGCGATCGGGCCGACCGCAAAGCCATCCTCGGCAAGCGCGATGGCCGGCGCGAGCAGCGCGGCGATCTCGATCCGGCCGTAGCGGGCATGGAGGTCGAACCAGCCACGGACCGCCCCCGGCGTCGTCACCGACAGCGGATGGCGGTCGGGGATGCGCCGGTCGGGCAGGGCCTCGACCAGGTCGGCGGTCAGGCCGAGCGGCGCGCGGCCGGTTCCGTTATAGGCGATCGCCTCGCCGTTCGGCTCGACGATCATGGCGAGGAGGTCGCCGCCGATCCCGGTCGCCATCGGCTCGACCACGCCGAGGATGGCGTCGGCGGCGATCGCCGCGTCCACCGCGGAGCCGCCGCGGTCCAGCACGTCGAGCGCGGTCCTGGCGGCGATCGGGTGGCCGGTCGCGATCATGCAGTCCTGGCCGCGAATGCCGGCGGCGGGGGGCGTTGCTGGGCTGGTCAAGGTCTTTGGCCTCCGCGGACCGAACGACGCAGGACGCGGGCAATTCGGTCAGGCGGCTCGGCGTCTCACTCCGCACCAGCCCGGCGAAAATTGCCGCCGCGCCCCATTCAGTTCTTTTCTAGGGGACGAAGCTCAGTATACTGTATTCTAAGACGGGGCAACGGCCTGAACCGTGCCCCGACACTCACGAAGCACGGGGGATGGGCTTGAAGCAGAAGTGGAAGCTGGAGCGCGCCGAGGCGCGGCTCATGGTCGACGCGGCGACCGCGAAGGCCGCCGAACTCAAGGTCCCGCAGACGGTCGCCATCGTCGATGACGGCGGGTTTCCGATCGTGATCGAGCGCATGGACGGCGCCCGCATCACCGGCCCGCAGATCGCCTGGAACAAGGCCTTCACCGCCGCGGGGCACAAGCGCTCGACCCATCTCTTCAACACGCCGCCGAACGGCCCGGCGCTTCCCGGCAACGAGGCCTTCGGCATCCAACTCTCCTTCGAGGGCAGGTTCGCGATCTTCGTCGGCGGCTTTCCGATCGTGGTCGACGGCGAGGTGATCGGCGGCGTCGGCCTCTCCGGCGGCAATGGCGAGCAGGACACCGCCTGCGGCATTGCCGCGCTCGAGGCGCTCCGGGACCGGCTCGCGGCCGACGGCCTGACGGTGACGGTCGCGGCTGACATCAAACGATAGCCGGGCGATGGACGCGAGGCCGGGAAAGGGGTGGAGGCGGCCGTGTGCCACACGGTGACGATCGCCGGCTCGGGCGAGAGCTTCCGGGTCGGCGCGGACGAATCGGTCCTCGCCGCGGCGCTCTCCCAGAACCTCAACCTCGCTCATGACTGCAAGTCGGGCACCTGTGGCACCTGCCGCGTCAGGCTAGTCGAGGGCGCGATCAGCTACCGCGAGGAGCCGATGGGCCTTCTCCCGGAGGAGGCCGAGGCCGGCTATGCGCTCGCCTGCCAGGCGCGATGCGAGACCGACCTCGTCATCGAGGCCGAGGTGCAGCCGGCCCTCGCCACGGCGCCGGGCCGGCAGCGCGCCGTGGTGCGCGGCATCCGGCGCTTCTCCGCCGACGTGACCCACCTCACGCTCGAAGTCCCGGACCTCGACGGCTTCAGTTACCTCCCCGGTCAGCATGTCTCGATCCTCATGGAGGACGGGCGGCCGCGGAGCTTCTCCATGGCCTCGGCCCCCGACGGCAACCGCTTCGACCTCCACATCCGCCGCATCCCCGGCGGCCTGTTCACCGACGGCCGCCTGCCGGGGCTGAGCGAGGGCGAAGGACTCGACGTCGAACTGCCGCTCGGCTCGTTCTTCCTCCGCAAGGCGGATTTCCGGCCGCTGCTCATGGTCGCCACCGGCACCGGGCTCGCGCCGATCAAGAGCATCCTCGAATCGCTGATGGACGATCCCGACTGCCCGCCGTCGCTTCTCTACTGGGGCACGCGCGAGCCGTCGGGACTCTATCTCCACGACGACATTGCGGCGTGGCGCGCGCGCCTGCCGGAGTTCGAGTACCGCCCCGTGCTGTCGCGCCCCGGTCCCGGGTGGGAGGGCAGGCAGGGTTATGTGCAGGATGCCGTCCTCTCGGACATCGAAGACTTGTCGGAATATGCCATCTATCTCTGCGGCTCGCCGGCGATGGTAGCCGCGGCCAAGGGCCGTTTCATCGACGCCGGCGCCAGCATCAATCACATCTATGCCGATAGCTTCCTGTTTGAGCACAATCGCTAGCACTGCATCGCAACGGCTGTCGGCGCTGCCGCGAATCCGCTATCCTTATGTTTGGGAGGCAGAATCACGTCTGCCGTAAGGGTTGCGGCAAGCGGCCCAATTGAAGTTGTATTCTGTATTCGGTATGCCAAACCGGGACAGAGGCCGAACCCGGCCCTGCCTGAAGGCGGCCTCAGCGGCACATGGCGGTGAAGTCGATGAACATCCCCCTGGGGGCCTCGCATGAGCCCCTCACCAAGCTCGTGACGGCGGCGCTCCGCGAACGCATCCTCAATGGCGAGATCGCGCTCGGCGAGAGGCTGGTCGAGGGACGTCTCTCCGAGGAACTCGGGGTATCCCGGATGCCGGTCCGCGAGGCGCTCCGCGAGCTCGCCGCCGAGGGCATCGTCACCATCGAGCCTCGCCGCGGCGCCACTGTCACCACCTATTCCGACGAGCAGAAGCGCGAGCTGGTCGAGGTGCGGGCGACGCTCGAAGCGCTCAACGCCAAGCTCGCGGCGCGCCGGCACGACCCGAAGCAGATCGCCGAGCTCGAGGCGATCCTCGCCGAGGGCGCCCGGCTGATGGCCGAGGAGAATCCGGCCGCGGCCGTCCGGCAGAATTTCCGCTTCCACGAGGCGCTCGGCAAGGTCGCCGGCAACTCCGTGCTCCAGGACGTCATCGGTTCGCTCCGCGACCGCACGGCGATGCTCTTCGCCCCGAACGGCGTGCCGCGCGCCCGCCAGAACTGGCAGGAGCACGCGGCGATCCTCCGCGCCGTGATCGAAGGCGATGGCGAACTCGCGGCGCTCCTGGCCGCCCGCCACGTCTACAACGCCGCCCAGATCCCGCAGGAGGGGTAGAAGTCCCTTCGCACCAGGCGTGGCATGCGGCGGATTCGCGCCCCGCGTGTCCTTGGCGGGGGCGAACGGTACAGTCTCGGTCTTTGGTCAGTTCGAGCGTCGCCTGTGAAGAATCCCGAAGCGACTGATTAAGTTGAGTGAATCGGCGCGATGAAGTAACCGAATTTGCAAGAAGGCGGGTCGATGAGGCCCGCTTTCTTGTGTTTTGGGATTCCGGTTTTGGGCGGTCTGTGATTCGATTCCCTTCGCACCGTTGGTTCGGATTCGGGGGATCGGATGGCGAGGCCGAGAGACAATCGTCAAAGGGACCTGTTGCGGCCGCCGCTCGATCAGATCATCAACCTTCAGCACCCGCTGGTGCGGCTGGCTGACAGGATCGACTGGGAGTTCCTCGACCGCCGCTTCGCCTCGGTATGCGCGGCCGGCCCCGGCCAGCCGGGTCTGCCGACGCGACTGGTCGCCGGCATCTTCATCCTCAAGCATGCCGAGAACCTCTCCGACGAGGTGCTGTGCGCGCGCTGGGTCGAGAACCCCTATTACCAGTACTTCTGCGGCGAACTGAGCTTCTGCCACGAGCTCCCCTTCGAGCGCAGCTCAATGACCCGCTGGCGCCAGCGGCTGGGCGAGGACCAACTGGTCGCCCTCATCCAGGAGAGCCTGTCGGTGGCCCACAAGACCGGCGCGATCGAGAGCAGGGACCTCGAGCGGGTGGCGGTGGATACGACGGTGCAGCCGAAGGCGATCGCCCACCCGACCGATGCCCGGCTGGTGCATCGGGCGCTGGTCAAGCTGGTCGCGCTTGCCAGGCGAGAGGGCGTCAGGCTGCGGCAGAGCTATCTCAGGGTGGCCAAGCGCGCCG
>JALHRF010000023.1 GCA_022841545.1 Bauldia sp.
CCGAACTTTATACCGACCGGGCGCGCGGTTTCATCCAGTCCGCCCAGACCGGGGCGCTGGCGATGGGACACCAGCAGTTCACCCCGGAACATCTCCTCAAGGTGCTGCTCGACGATCCGGAAGGCCTCGCGGCCGGGCTGATCGCGCGCGCCGGCGGCGATCCCAAGGCCGCGCTCATGGCGACCGAGCAGGCGCTCAACGCCATCCCCAAGGTCTCCGGTGGCTCCGGCCAGCTCCACCTCGTCCAGCCGACGGCAAAGGTCTTCGACACGGCGGAGAAGATCGCCAAGAAGGCCGGCGACTCCTTCGTCACCGTCGAGCGGATGCTGCTCGCGCTGGCGATGGAGAAGGACGCCAAGACCGCCGAGATCCTCTCCCGCGCCGGCGTGACGCCGCAGACGCTCAACGCCGCAATCGAGGAGATCCGGAAGGGCCGCACGGCCGATTCCGCCTCGGCCGAGAACCAGTATGACGCGCTCAAGAAATACGCCCGCGACCTCACCGCGGAGGCCCGCGACGGCAAGCTCGACCCGGTGATCGGCCGCGACGAGGAGATCCGCCGCACCATCCAGGTGCTGGCCCGCCGCACCAAGAACAACCCGGTGCTGATCGGCGAGCCGGGCGTCGGCAAGACGGCGATCGTCGAGGGCCTTGCGCTCCGCATCGTCAATGGCGACGTGCCGGAAAGCCTCAAGAACAAGAAGCTGCTGGCGCTCGACCTCGGCGCGCTGATCGCCGGAGCCAAGTATCGCGGCGAGTTCGAGGAGCGGCTGAAGGGCGTCCTCAACGAGGTGACCTCGGCCGAGGGCCAGATCATCCTCTTCATCGACGAGATGCACACCCTCGTCGGCGCCGGCAAGGCGGACGGGGCGATGGACGCCTCGAACCTCCTCAAGCCGGCGCTCGCCCGCGGCGAGCTCCACTGCGTCGGCGCCACCACGCTCGACGAGTACAGGAAGCACGTCGAGAAGGACCCCGCGCTCGCCCGTCGCTTCCAGCCGGTCTTCGTCAGCGAGCCGACGGTCGAGGACACCATCTCGATCCTTCGCGGCATCAAGGAGAAGTACGAGCTGCACCACGGGGTGCGGATCACCGATTCGGCGATCGTTTCCGCGGCGACGCTCTCCAACCGCTACATCACCGACCGCTTCCTGCCCGACAAGGCGATCGACCTGATCGACGAGGCTTCGGCCCGGCTCCGGATGCAGGTCGATTCCAAACCCGAGGCGCTGGACGAACTCGACCGGCGCATCATCCAGCTCAAGATCGAGCGCGAGGCGCTGAAGAAGGAGACCGACGCCGCCTCCAAGGATCGGCTCGGCCGGCTCGAGAAGGAACTCGCCGACCTCGAGGAGCAGAGCCGCGTCCTCACCGACCGGTGGATGGCCGAGAAGGAAAAGCTCGTCGCCTCGACCAAGGTCAAGGAACAGCTCGACCAGGCGCGAAGCGACCTCGACAAGGCGCAGCGGACGGGCGACCTCGCCAAGGCGGGCGAGCTCGCCTATGGCACCATTCCGACACTCGAGAAGCAGTTGAAGGACGCCGAGGAGAAGGGCCGCGAGACCGGCGACATGGTCGAGGAGGCGGTCACCCCCGACCACATCGCCCAGGTCGTGTCGCGCTGGACCGGCATCCCGGTCGACAGGATGCTCGAGGGCGAGCGCGACAAGCTGCTCCGCATGGAGGACGCGCTCGGCAAGCGGGTCGTCGGCCAGGCCGAGGCCGTCCGCGCCGTCTCGACCGCGGTGCGCCGTGCCCGCGCCGGGCTTCAGGACCCGAACCGGCCGATCGGCTCGTTCATGTTCCTCGGGCCGACCGGCGTCGGCAAGACCGAGCTCACCAAGGCGCTGGCCGCATTCCTCTTCGACGACGATACCGCGATGGTCCGCATCGACATGTCGGAGTTCATGGAGAAGCACTCCGTGTCCCGCCTGATCGGCGCGCCTCCCGGCTATGTCGGCTACGAGGAGGGCGGCGTGCTCACCGAGGCGGTGCGGCGGCGGCCCTACCAGGTGATCCTGTTCGACGAGATCGAGAAGGCCCATGCCGACGTCTTCAACGTGCTCCTCCAGGTGCTCGACGACGGGCGGTTGACCGACGGCCAGGGCCGCACGGTCGACTTCCGCAACACCATCATCGTCATGACCTCGAACCTCGGCAGCGACTACCTCGCCAATCTCGGCGACGACGAGGATGTCGACCAGGTCCGCGAGCAGGTGATGCAGGTCGTGCGCTCGCACTTCCGGCCGGAATTCCTCAACCGGCTCGACGACATCATCCTCTTCCACCGCCTCAAGCGGAGCGAGATGGGGGCGATCGTCGACATCCAGCTCAAGCGGCTGCAGACGCTCCTCGACGACCGCAAGATCGCGCTCGACCTCGACGAGTCGGCGCGGACCTGGCTCGCCGCCAAGGGCTACGACCCGGCCTACGGTGCGCGGCCGCTGAAGCGCGTCATCCAGCGCGAGGTGCAGGACCCGCTCGCCGAGAAGATTCTGCTCGGCGAAATCCCCGACGGCTCGAAGGTGAAGGTCACCGGCGGCACCGACAAGCTCCTCTTCCTGCCCCGCGTCGAAGGCGGCAAGGAGAAGGGCAAGAAGGAGAAGGCGGCTTAGGGGCCGTGCGTGCTTCGAGGCTCGCCGCCACAGGCGGCGAGCACCTCAGCATGAGGAACGGGGTAAACGACCAGGCCCGGCGCTGACGTGCTTGGAGGAAACCCACCTTCCTCATCCTGAGGCGCCCGCGCTTTGCGCGGGCCTCGAAGGACGCAACGCCGTCGATCCCGAACACCCCACCGGAATCCATGACCCTCACCGTCGCCACCTGGAACATCAACTCGGTGCGGCTCCGCATCCGGCAGGTCGGGCAGTTTCTCGACCGCTACCGCCCTGACATCCTCTGCCTCCAGGAGATCAAGTGCCCGGACGACCGCTTCCCGGTGAAGCCGTTCAAGCGGCGGGGCTACGAGCACATCCTGGTCAACGGCCAGAAGGGCTATCACGGCGTCGCCATCGTCTCGCGGGTTCCCTTCGCAGCGACCGACAAGCGCGGCTTCTGCGACAAGGGCGACGCGCGCCACGCCTGCGTCACGATCGACGACGGTGACGGGGACATCCTCCTCCACAACTTCTACATCCCCGCAGGCGGCGACGAGCCGGACCCGGCGATCAACGTCAAGTTCGCGCACAAGCTCGCCTTCCTCGACGAGATGCGCGGCTGGCTCACCGGCGTCGAGACCGACCGGAAGGCGATCCTCGTCGGCGACCTCAACATCGCGCCGCTCGAGACCGACGTGTGGTCGCACAAGCAGCTTCTCCGCGTCGTCAGCCACACGCCGGTCGAGACTGCGCGCTTCGAGGAGGTGCGCACCGCGGGCCAGTGGGTCGATGCCGTCCGGCATTTCGTACCGAAGGAAGAGAAGCTCTATACGTGGTGGAGCTATCGCGCCGCCGACTGGGCCGCCGCCGACAAGGGCCGCCGGCTCGACCATATCTGGGTGACGCCGCAGCTTTCGGGGCGGCTCCACAGTGCCGAGGTGATCCGCGAGGCCCGGGGCTGGCGACGGCCATCCGACCATGTGCCGGTGATGGTGCGGATTGCGCAGGAGGGGGCGCTGCCGGCTCAGGGGAAGACCACGGGCCGCATCGCCTGATACCCGGCACAAACTGTCGAGGCTGGTATTCGGATGGGCGAGGGCCGGCTCGGCGCGCGAACCGGCTTGACAGCCCGGGGCAGCAGGCCGATGTCTTGAGGCGGCGATTTGCGGAGTAGAGCAATGCTGAAGCTCACCGGCGACCTGTCGGACACCTTCATCGACTTGATGACCGCCTGGCTGGAGTCCAGTGGCGACTCGCGGCTTGTGGCGACCGGCGAGGAGCTTTTCCGATCGCTACTCGACCTCCCCGAGGCGGCGACGCCCGAAACCGGCGCCAGCAAATCCTGGTTCGCGTCGATGGCGCCGCCGGCATGGGAAGCCGCTGGCGACGAAGGCAAGGGCGGTGGCCGTGGTACACACGATGAGAGTGCCAACAACGCCGCCGATGTCGTCCAGGCCATCGGGCTGCTGACGGCCTTTACCCGCAGCGACCTCGACCTCTGATGGCTCACCCGCGCCCGGCGAGGGCACTGTGGCGCTCGCGGGTGAGGATCGTGTCGATGTGCTCGATGTCGCGGCCGCGCGCCAGGCAGCGGACCATGTGCGTGCCGATCCGCTCGAAGCCGAGTTTCGCCTGGACGCGGAGCGAGGCCGGGTTGTCGTGGAACACGCCGGAGCGGACGATGTCGAGGCCGGCCTCCTCGAACAGGTGGGCGAGGAAGGCCCGGCCGGCTTCAGTCGCATAACCCTTGCCCCAGGCGGGTTTCGCCAGCCAATAGCCGAACTCGCGCTCGCTCCGAAGTCCGGTCAGGCCGAGGCCGCCGATCACCCCGCTTTCGTCCAGGATGGTCAGCGCGATGTTGCGGCCGGCGGCTTCCCGGGTCGCCGCGAAGAAGCTCTCGGCGTCAGCGCGGCCATAGGGGTAGGGGACCCGGGCGAGCATCCGCGATACGTCGAGGTCGCCGATGCCCAGGACGATCGCGTCGAGGTCCACGGCCGCGACCGGACGGAGCACGAGGCGCTCCGTCTCGATCACGAGGTTACGCGGCGTTGTCGCGGGGAACATCGGCTTCCTCCGGGATTCCGGCGCCCCAGGACTTGAGACTTGCCCAGTTCCGCCGCTCCAGCACGAAGCGCTCCACGGGCACCGCACCGAACGACGCGGGCGACCGCACCATGCCGGTCTCGCGGAACTGGAAGCCGCACTTCTCGATCACGCGCCGTGCGCGGCCGTTGCTCACCCGGTTCGAGCACCACAGGATCGTGATCCCGGTCTCGCAGAAGGCGCGGTCGATGACCGCGTGCGTCGCCTCGGTGGCGTAGCCCCGGCCCCAGTGCGCCTCGCCGATCCAGGTGGCGACCTCGATCGCGCCGGGGCGGTCGGACATCTGGCCGTAGGCGCTCAACCCGACGACTGTCCCGCTCCGCCGCTCGACGACGGCGAAGGACTCGCCCCCGCTTTGGTCGTGGCGGCCCGGTGCCGCGGCGAGGTTCCGGGCGATGCCGGGGCTCGCAGCCAGCTTCACGGCGAGAGCGCGATCCTCGATGCTCGGCCGCCGGAGCAGGAGGCGCGGCGTTCGGATCGGCGCCGCCCGGTCAAATTCCTCGTCGAAGTCCCCGTCCCGCACGTCGCGCATGGCATCCTCCGAGAGCGGCCAAGAAAAAGGGGAGATGGTGTCCCATCTCCCCGGTTTGAACCGCTCGCTTTCGCCGGGGTCGATGAGACACCGGCGTTTGAGAAGCCGGCTATTCGGTAGCCTCCATGGCCGGGTTTACCGACACATAGGTGCGGCCGCCGGCTTTGGTCTGGTAGGTGACGGTGCCATCGACGGTCGCGAAGATGGTGTGGTCCTTGCCGAGGCCGACATTGTTGCCGGGTCGCCACTTGGTGCCGCGCTGGCGAATGAGGATGTTGCCGGCGAGCACGTTCTCGCCGCCATACTTCTTCACGCCGAGGCGCCGTCCGGCCGAGTCGCGGCCGTTGCGCGACGAGCCGCCTGCCTTTTTATGAGCCATGGTCTCGCCCTTCCTTTAGTTCTGCGCTGCCGCGGCGGGCTGGGCGCCGCCGGTCAGGATGTCGGTGATCTTCACCATAGTCAGCGACTGGCGGTGACCACGCTTCCGCTTGGAATTCTTGCGGCGCCGCTTCTTGAAGGCGATGACCTTGTCGCCGCGGGTCTGGCCGACGATCTCGCCGGCCACGGTGGCCCCGCTCACGAGCGGAGCGCCGAGCGACGGTTCCGCGCCGTCGGCGCCACCGACCAGGAGCACCTGGTCGAAGGAGACCGCGTCGCCGGCCTCGCCGTCGAGCTTCTCGATGGTGATGGTGTCGGTGGGCGAGACCCGATACTGCTTCCCGCCGGTCTTGATGATTGCGAACATGGTCCGATCCAGATTTCCGGTCCCGGCCTTTCGGTCGGGGGGCGCAAGGCCCGAATTTCTCGTAAAACGAAAGGGCGCGCCCAATAGGTCGCGCCTGATCGCGCCGGACTATAGGGATGGAGCGAGCCGTGTCAAGAAAAGAGACGGAATGGCAGGCATCCGGTCCGGGATTCCGGCCTTTCCCGGCCACAGAGGCCATGTAGGGACGGGGCGGACACAGTGCAAGCAGCGGCAAACATGAACGAAACCAGAGCGGAATCGGTGCGGGTCGGCGAGGGGGCCGACGCCCGCGACATCGCGGTCCTCACCCGGCCGGGCACGGCGCCGGGGGTGTTCTGGCTGGGCGGATTCGCCTCCGACATGCGCGGCACCAAGGCCGAGGCGCTCGACGCCTTCGCGGTCCGGACCGGCCGGGCCTTCACCCGGTTCGATTATTCCGGTCATGGCGCGTCGGGTGGAACCTTCGCCGAAGGCACCCTCTCGCGCTGGCTCGAGGAGGCGCGGGCCGTCTTCGACCGGACCGAGGGCCCGCAGGTGATCGTCGGGTCGTCGATGGGCGGCTGGCTCGCGCTCCTCCTCACCGAGGCGCACCGCGCCGCCGTCGGGGCCGACCGAAGCCGCATCGCCGGCCTGGTGCTCATTGCCCCGGCGGTCGACATGACCAGGGTGCTGATGTTCGACACGATGACCCGGAAGGAGAAGAAGCAGCTCCGCGAGGAGGGCGCTGTGCGCTCGCCCAGCGACTACGACCCGGAGGGCTACCTGATCACCAGGGCGCTGATCGACGACGGCGAGACGCACCTTTTCGGCGACCGGCTGATCGAGACCGGCTGTCCCGTCCATATCCTCCAGGGCATCGAGGACACCGACGTGCCGTGGAAGCATGCGACGCAGCTCGTCTCGCGCCTCGCCAGCGACGACGTGGTGCTCACCCTGGTCAAGGATGGCGACCACCGGCTGTCGCGGGCCGAGGACCTCGACCGCCTGATCGCGGCGGTCGAGGGCGTCACGGCGATGGATTGACGGTTCACCCGTGGTGAGCCGGCGCGGTCTCGGCGGGGAGCGGGGCCGGCCCCGCCCGGTTATGCTTCTCGCCGCCGCGGAGCACGATGTAGATCGCGGGGATGACCAGCACGGTCAGCAGCGTCGAGGAGGCGAGGCCGAACAGGAGCGAGATCGCGAGTCCCTGAAAGATCGGATCGGCAAGGATCACCGCGGCGCCGATCATCGCCGCGAGTGCGGTGAGGAGGATCGGCTTGAAACGGACGGCCCCGGCTTCGAGCAGCACGTCGCGGAGCGGGCGCCCCGGCGTGCGGGCGTGGCGGATGAAGTCGACGAGCAGGATCGAGTTCCGGACAATGATGCCGGCGAGCGCGATGAAGCCGATCATCGAGGTGGCGGTGAAGGGCGCCGAAAACAGCCAGTGGCCGAACATGATGCCGATGAAGGTGAGCGGGATCGGCGTCAGGATGACGAGCGGCACCTTGAACGAGCCGAACTGGGCGACGACGAGGATGTAGATGCCGACGATCGCGATCATGAAGGCGCCGCCCATGTCGCGGAAGGTGACCCAGGTGACCTCCCACTCGCCGTCCCAGAGCAGCGTCGATACCGTCTCGTCGTCGGGCTGGCCGTGGAGCGAAAACTCCGGCTTGGGCAGGTCGCCCCAGTCGGCGGCGTCGATGGCGCGGGCGACGGCGATCATGCCGTAGACCGGCGCCTCGAAGGCGCCGGCGAGCTCCGCCGTCACCATCTCGGCGGTGCGGCCGTTGTGGCGGAAGATCGGATAGGAGGCGGGGGTCGAGGTGACATGCACGACGTCGCCGAGCTCGACGATGTCGCGGGCGCCCGGCAGCGCGTTGGCTGGCACCGGCGTCGCCAGCGTCCGCTCGTCGAGGACGCGGTCGCCCTTGGCGAGGCCGATGGTGATCGGGATCGGATGGCGGTTGCTGCCGCGGTGGGAATAGCCGACGGTCGCGTCGCCGTAGAAGGACTGGATCGTCTGGTAGACGTCGCCCTGGTCGACGCCGTGATATTCGAGATTGTCCTGGTCGATGACGATCCGGAGCCGCTCGGTCGGCGCACCGTAGGAATCGTCGACGTCGACGATGAAGGGGATGCTCGCGAAGGCCTCGCGGACCTTCGCCGCCACCGCGCGGCGGGTCTCGGCGTCCGGCCCGTAGATCTCGGCGAGGAGCGTGGCGAGCACCGGTGGTCCCGGCGGCGGCTCCACCACCTTGATCGAGGTCCCCTCCGGCATATCGAGGCCGGCGAGGCGTTCGCGGAGTTCCAGCGCCACGTCGTGGCTCGCCCGCTCGCGCTCGTGCTTCTCGGCGAGATTGACCTGGATGTCGCCCTGGTTGGGCAGGTCCCGGAGGTAGTAGTGGCGGACGAGGCCGTTGAAGTTGAACGGCGCCGAGGTTCCGGCATAGGTCTGGAAGGACACGACCTCCGGCACCTCTTCCAGCCTGGCCACCGCCGCCTGCAGCACGCGGTCGGTGTCCTCGACCGAGGCGCCCTCCGGCAGGTCGACGACGACCTGCAGGTCGGTCTTGTTGTCGAAGGGGAGGAGCTTGACCGTGACCCCTTGCGTATAGAACAGGCCGAGCGAGCCGACGGTGAGGACCCCCACGACGGCGAGGAAGATCCAGGAGCGGGTGCGGCTCGCAAGGATCGGCTTCGCCACCGCGATGTAGATACGGCCGAGGGCGCCGATCTTCTCGTGGGCGTGGCCATGCCCCTTCCGCTGGCCGAAGCGGAGCATCAGCCACGGCGTCAGCATGACGGCGACAAAGAACGAGAACAGCATCGCGGCGCTGGCGATCGCCGGGATCGGGCTCATGTAGGGCCCCATCAGCCCCGAGACGAAGAGCATCGGCAGGAGTGCGGCGACCACGGTGAGGGTGGCGACGATGGTCGGGTTGCCCACCTCGTCGACGGCTTCGATCGCGGCGCGCATGCGCGGCCGCCCGTCTTCCATTGCCCAGTGGCGGGCGATGTTCTCGATGACGACGATCGCGTCGTCGACCAGGATGCCGATCGAGAAGATCAGCGCGAACAGGCTGACGCGGTTGAGCGTGTAGCCCATGACGTTGGCGGCGAAGAGGGTGAGGAGGATCGTCGTCGGGATGACGACGGCGACCACGATCGCTTCGCGCCAGCCGATCGAGACCAGCACGAGCACGATGATCGAGACGGTGGCGAGCCCGAGATGGAAGAGAAGCTCGTTGGCCTTCTCGTCGGCGGTCTCGCCGTAGTTCCGGGTGATCGTCATCGTCACGTCCTGGGGCACGATGCCGCCGCGGACGGCATCGAGCCGGTGGACGATCTCCTCGGCGATGACCACGGCGTTGGTGCCGGGACGCTTGGCGATGGCCAGCGACACCGCCGGCACGCGCTGCCACGTCTCGCCCTCCTTCCGCACCTCGGCGACGCGGGTCTCGGCCGCATCGGTGACGAGGCGGACCTCGGCGACGTCGCGAACATAGACCGGCCGGCCGTCGCGCGCGGTCAGGAGCAGGTTGCCGATCTCCGGCGGCCCCTGCAGCGTCTCGCCGGCGACGAGGTCGATCTGGCGGCCGCCGTCGCGCACGGTTCCGGCGAGGAAGGAGCGGTTGGCGCCCTCGATCTTGGCGGCAAGCTGCTGCAGCGTGATGCCGTAGAGCGACAGCCGCTCGGGGTCGGGCTCGACGCGGATCGCCTCGTTCTGTGCGCCGACGATGTAGGTGAGGCCGATGTCGGGCAGCTTCGCCACCTCGACCTGGAGTTCGCGCGCCAGCCGGGTCAGGCCGTTGGCGTCCCAGCGCTCCGCGGCTTCGGCCTCCGGGGAGAGGGTGACGACGACGATGGCGACGTCGTCGATGCCGCGGCCGACGATCAGCGGCTCGGGAATGCCGACCGGGATGCGGTCGAGATTGGCGCGGACCTTCTCGTGGACGCGGAGGATGGCGGCGTCGGAGCTGGTGCCGACCAGGAAGCGCGCGGTCACCATGGCGCGGTCGTCGGCGGTCTGCGAATAGACGTGCTCGACGCCGTCGATGCTCTTGATGATCGTCTCGAGCGGCTCGGTGACGAGCTTCACCGCGTCCTCGGCATTCAGGCCGTCGGCGCGCACCAGGATGTCGACCATCGGCACCGAAATCTGCGGCTCCTCCTCGCGCGGCAGCGTCATCAGCGCGACGAGCCCGAGCGCCAGCGAGGCGAGGAGGAGGAGCGGCGTGAGCGGCGAGTTGATGAACGCCGCCGTCAGCCGTCCGGCGATGCCGAGCTTCATGGAACGATCACCACGTCTCCGGCGCGCAGGCCGGTCAGCACCTCGATCCGCGGCTCGCCGCCCGCCTCGAAGGCGGGGCCGAGGATGACCGCGACATCGGCTCCCGCTTCGCCGGCAAGCCGGACATAGTCCACGCCGTGGCGCGTGACGATCGCGGCGGGCGGCACCGACAGCACGCTCCGCTTGCCGACGGGAATGCGGACCAGCGTCCGCTCGCCGACGAAGTAGTCGCCAAGGCCCTCGACCTCGACATCGGCGAGCACGCGGCCGTCCTCGATCTGCGGGTAGATCTTCGCGAGCCGGCCGGCGCCGCTCATGGTCCCGGAGGCGGTCGAACCGCCGCGCTCGCCGATCGACACGGTGGCGCCCTCGACGATCTCGCCGGCGTGGCGCTCGGGGAGCGCGAGGCGGAGGAAGTAGCCGCCGCCCGCCACCAGCGCGATCTCCTCGCCGGGAAGGACGACCGAGCCTTCGGTGATGGGGACGCGGAGCACGCGGCCCGTCGCGGGCGCCACGACATCGCCCTCCGCCGCTTGGGCGGCGATCACGGCACGGTCGGCTTGCGCGGCGGCGAGCTGGTTGGTCAGCACCTCGACCTGGGTCCGGGCCAGGTCGACCCGCGCCTGGGTGGTGTTGCCGCTCGACAGGAGCTGCTCGGCCCGCGCCAGTTCGGTCTCGGCATTGCCGAGTTGCGAGGTGAGCGCCTGGACCCGGGCGTCTGCCGCCTGCTGCTGGAGGGCGAGCTTGTCGTCGACGATCACCGCGACGACGTCGCCCTCGGCGACCTCGCTGCCCTCGTCGACCCGGATCTCGCGTACCGTGCCGCCGATCCGGGCGCGGGCGGGCACGGCGTCCCGGCTCTCGACCTTGCCGAACACGGCCTTGGTCTCCTCGACCTCGATTGGCGTCACCGCGAACTCGGCGGCGCCCGCCGTGGCGCTGCCGGTGGCGGCGAGGACGGCGGCGATCATGGCCAGCGCAGCGGGGCGCATCCGGGTCATGCCTGTCTCTTTCGTTCGGTTGCTGCGGCTCAGCCGAAGGCCTGGCCGGGTCTGACCCCGGCCTTTTTCAGGACCATCGCGGCCGGACAGAAGCCGGTAAAGGCGGACTGAAGCAGGTTGAGCCCGACGAAGGCGGTGAGCAGCAGCCACCAGGGCGACACGAAATAGCCGAGCGCCAGCGAGGCCAGCACCATCACGCCGGCGAAGGCGAGCACGATACGATCGATCGACATTGACGGTCTCCATCCATAGGGGTGAAAGGGGTTCACTCGGCGGGCTCGATGCGGAGTTCCTTGAGCTTCTTTATGCCGAGGACGTCGAGGACGAGGTTCTCGTAGAAGGTGTCGGCCTTGCCCTGCCGGACCTTGCGGAGGAAGTACTTCTCGAAGCCGATCTTGGCGGCGTGGACCCACTTGCCCGAGGACGACCAGTTGACGTTCCGGGGCGGGATCTGCGGCTGCGCCACGAAGGCAATGCCCTCGTCGCCGAAGTCGGCGAGGCAGACCGCATTCCAGGTGGCGACTGCCTTCGGCTCACCGCCGCGGATCAGTGAAGCCACGTTCTCGGCCGTTGCGGTGACCATCGATTCGATCATGAAGCCGGTCTTGGGTACGCCGACGGGGAGCGGCGTCTTGCCGACCGGGGGAATCGCGACGGCCACGCCGATGCCGAAGACGTTCCGGTACTTCGGATTGCGCTGATGCTTGTCGATCAGCACGAAACCGCGCGGATTGGTCAGCCCCTCGAGGCCATGGATCGCCGGCACGCCGCGGAAGGCAGGCAGCATCATCGAGAAGGCGAAGGGCAGCTCGTGCGCGGTCTTCACCGCACCGGCCTCGTCCACTTCCTCGACGAACATCCTGCCCGGCTCGACCTTGCCGACCCTGGCGTTGGTGATCCACTTGATGTGCCGCTCGCGCATCGCGCTTTCGAGCAGGCTCTTGGTGTCGCCGACACCGTCGAGGCCGAGATGGCCGATATAGGGCTCAGGGGTGACGAAGGTCATCGGCACCTGGTCGCGCTGCTTCGCGCGGCGGAGCGCGGTGTCGAGGATGAAGGCGAACTCGTAGGCGGGGCCGAAGCACGACGCGCCCTGGACCGCGCCGACCACGATCGGGCCGGGCTCCTTCACCAGCGCGTCGAAGGCAGCCTTGGTCTTCTCCGCGTGGTCGATATGGCAGATCGAGCTGGTATTGGCGTCGGGGCCGAGGCCCTCGATCTCGTTGAAGGCGAGGTCGGGTCCTGTGGCGACGATCAGGTAGTCGTAGTCGAGGAAGGAGCCGTCATTGAGCTCGATGCGGTTCTCCTCCGGGTGCACCCGGCGGGCGCCCTCCGGTCGGAGCTTGATGCCGCGCTTCTGGAAGATGCCGTTGAGGTCGACCGAGATGTCCTCGCGCTCGCGCCAGCCGACCGCCACCCAGGGGTTCGACGGGACGAACGAATAGGTTGAGCCAAGATTGACGACGGTCAGCTCGTCCTCGGGACGGAGCTTGTCCTTCATCTCGTAGGCCATGATGACGCCGCCAAGCCCGGCGCCGAGAATCGCGATGCGCGACATGCCGACCCTCCCTCGGTTCCCTCGTCGAAGCGCAGGATTGCGCCTCTCTTCGTCTCTGCCGCCGCGGGGGCCTGCGCCTTGCGCAGGATCAATGTTCGCGGCGTCCGGTTCCGAAGCCTCTTGCACCTAACATTCAAGTATCTTAATTTCAAGATCATGAATGTACGAGAAATGATTCCCGCCGCCTCCGAGGCCGCCGACCTGATGCGGAGCCTGTCGCATCCGCAGCGGCTGCTCGCGCTCTGCGCGCTCGGATCGGATGAGATGTCGGTGGCCGAGCTTCGCGACGCGATCGGCGGCATCGAGCAGGTGCCGATGTCGCAGCAGCTCATGCGGCTCCGCGCCGACGGGCTGGTCGAGTCGCGTCGGGAGGGAACGAGCGTCTACTACCGCATCGCCCGTCCCGAGGTGCTTCGGGTCATCGAAGCCCTGCAGGCGGTCTATTGCCGTCCGGGGCGGGGACGACGAAGGGCGGGGTAGGGCGATCCTATGGCCCGCGCAGCGTCAGGCGGCCTCGTCGGGCCGGCGCGAAACATCTCCCACGAACATGAACTGGCTCACTTGGCGAGCCTTCGTTGGAGAAGAAGTAGTAGTGAAGCCCGGCCTCACGAAGGATCACCGGCACGTCAGAAACCCGCGCAACCGTCCCCAGCGGGATCGATTACCACAGTCTACTCTACCTTGGGTAGATCACGCCCCCACGGCGGCCCCGTCCGAGCGCGGGTCGGAAGCGCCGAGGAAGCGGCCGTCCGGTCGGCGGACGATCATCCCCGCGTGGCCCATGGCGTTGGCGTAGGGCTTGTCGAGGATCATCAGTTCGTGGCCGGCGCGTTCGAGCGCCTCGAGCAGGTCCGGGTCGAAGCGGTTCTCCATCTCGACGCCGGACAGGCTGCCATCGCCCCAGGTCCGGCCCCAGCGCCAGCGCGGCCGGTCGATCGCCTCGCCCGGCTCGGCGCCGAGGAGATAGCGCGTGAAGATCGCCGCCTGGAACTGCGGCTGGCCGTCGCCGCCCATCGAGCCGTAGGACATGGTGCGCCCGTCGCGGAAACGCGCGAGCGGCGGATTGAGCGTGTGGAACGGCTTCCGCCCCGGCGCCAGCGCCCGGTGCGAGCGATGGTCGAGCGAGAACCCCACGCCGCGGTTCTGCCAGACGATGCCGGTACGCGGAAGGACGACGCCGGAGCCGAACTCGAAATAGATCGACTGGATCATCGAGACGGCGCGGCCGTCCTTGTCGATCGCCCCCATCCACACCGTGTCGCCCTTGGGGTCGCCCGGCGGGTAGGGCGAAGCGCGGCGCATGTCGATCGTCTGCGCCTCGGCGTCGAGCCACGAGGCGTCGAGGTACGGCTTGAGATCGCCGGAGAAGAGCGGATCGGCGACCTCGCGGTCGCGGATCACCCAGGCGCGCTTGGTCGCCTCGATCAGGCCGTGGATGTGCTCGAAGCTCTCGGCGCGCTTCACCTTGAGGCGGTCGAACAGGCCGAGGATGATCAGCGAGGCGACGCCTTGCGTCGGCGGCGGCATGTTGAAGAGGGTGGCGTCGGTGATCGCGACCGAGAGCGGCGTCACCAGGCTCGCGCGCTGGACCGTGAGATCGGCGCGTGTGACCGCGCTGCCGGCGATTTCGAGGTCGGCGGCGATTTCCAGGGCGATGTCGCCGCGATAGAAGTCGCCGAAGCCCGACCGGGCGAGATGCTCCAGCGTATCCTTGAGCTTCTCGGCTTTGAGCCGCGTTCCGATCTCGGGGACCTTGCCGTCGACGAGGTAGTGCGCGGCGAAGCCGTGCGTCGGTGCCAGCGCCTCAAGGTTCTCCTCGGCGAGCGCCCTGAAGGAGTGCGTGACGGGGATGCCGTCCGCCGCCAGCGCTACCGCGCCGGCGATGAGGTCCTGGCGCGGAAGGCGGCCGCCGATCGCGGTGGCGATCTCCTGCGCCATCTCCCAGGTCGAGACCGCGCCGGCCACGGTCAGCGCCGCGTCGCCGCCGCGATGCGGGATCGCGTCGTAGCCCTTCCTGCGATAGGCCTCGATGGTCGCGCCGGCGCCGGCGCGCCCGGCGCCGTCGATGCCCTTGGGCGGGCGTCCCGGTTCCGAAATGATCCAGAACGCGTCGCCGCCGATTCCGGTCATGTGCGGGTAGACCACGGCGATCGCCGCCGCCATGGCGATCATCGCCTCGACCGCGTTGCCGCCGGCGCGCAGCACCTCCGCCCCGACCTCCGCCGCCGCCCGGTGCGGCGCGGTGACCATGCCCTTTTCGCCGACGACGGTCTCCGACATGACGCGGCCGCCGCTCAGCCCTTGGCCTTCTTGCGCCAGTCGTATTTCGGCTTGTAGCCGAGCACTTCGCGCGCCCTGTCGATCGAGATCAGCGACTCGGTCGCCTTGATGGCGCGCTTGCGCTTGGTTTTCGGGAAGACCTTCTCGAGGAGCGCGTCGTTGTCGCGCTTCGAGACGGAGTCGGTATTGGCGATGCCGAAGACGTGGGCGCCCTTGAGCTTCGCTTCCAGCGACAGGCGGATCGCCTGCGCGGCGTCGCGCGCGTCGATATAGGTCCAGAGGTTGAACTTCCGCGACTCCGGATCCTTGTCGTAGCCGGCGAAGTGCGCGTAGTCCTGCGGCTCCTGGACGTTGGAGAAGCGCAGGCCGACGATCTTCATTTTCGGGTCCCAGCGGCAGAACTGCTCGGCCATCTTCTCGCCCATCAGCTTCGACAGCGAGTACGCGGTCTCGGGATGCTCGATCGCCTCGTCGACCGGGACGTAGGCGGGGCCGTCGGGATAGGGAATGCCGTACACGGTCTCGCTCGATGCCCAGACGACGTTCCTGATGCCGAGCTGCCGTGCCGCCTCGAAGATATTGTAGGTCGAGACGGTGTTGACCTCGAAGATGACGTGGTTGGGCGCCTGGCCGGGCGCGGCGATCGCGGCAAGGTGAACCACGCCGGTCACCTTCTCGACCCGCTCGTCGATCATCGACAGGGCCGCCATCGCCTGGCCGAAGTCGGTGACATCGGCGCGGCTGTAGGTCACGTCGCCGGGCTTGGGCGGATTGGATTGCCCCGGCGGCGGCGCCATGTCGATCGAGGTGACCTTGTAGCCGTGGTCCATCAGGTCCTTGACGCAGGCGCGGCCGACTTTGCCGCTTCCCCCGGTGACGACGATCATGGTGTTTTCCCCTTATGAGCGAGTAGGGAATAGCGAATAGCGAATAGAAGCGGGTGGGACCAGCGTTCTATTCGCCGCTCGCCATTCGCTGCTCGCTAGTGGAGCCGCTCGATGCAGGCGGTGTCCTGGCGGAGCGCCTCGTACAGCCGCATGATGTCGGCGAAGGCGCAGACCCCGGTGCCGGGGTTGAGGGCTGCCGCCGCCCCGGCGGCGGTGCCGAGGAGGGCGGCGTCCTCGACGCTGCGCCCGTCGAGGAGCGCCACGGTCATGCCGGCGACGAAGGAATCGCCGGCGCCGACCGCCGAGCGGGTCTCGACCTTCGGCGCAACCACCCGGATCGCCCCCTCGCGGCTGGCGATCACGGCGCCGTCCATGCCGAGGGTCACCGCGATGATGTCGGCCTTGCCCTCGTTGACCAGGGCGAGCGCCGCGGCGCCGACCTCGGCCGGGCCGCCGAGCTTTCTCCCCACAAAGGACTGGAATTCGTTGAGGCTCGGCTTGACGAGGTGGATCGGCGTCCGGCCGACGGTCTCGGCAAGCCCCACGCCGGAACTGTCCAGAACGAAGGGCACGCCGTGCTCCGCGGCAATCGCACCGATGCGGGCGAGAATGTCGGGCTCGCAGCCGGCGGGGACGCTGCCGCTCGCGACGAGGCAGTCGAAGCTGGCTCCGCGGATGGCGGCAAGGCAAGCCTCCACTTCGCCCGCGGCGATGCGCGGCCCGCTGGGGATGAAGCGGTACTCCTGGCCCGTCGATCGTTCGAAGACCATGAGGGCGATGCGGGTATTGCCGGCGATGTGGATCATCCGCCGGGGCAGGTCGATCCGCGCGAGCAGTTCGTCGAGGAGCACGCCGCTCGCCCCACCGGCAAGGCAGACCGCCTCGGTCCCGGCGCCGAGTTCGCGCACGACGCGGGCGACGTTGATGCCGCCGCCGCCCGGCTCGAAGGCCTCGTTCTCGGTGCGGGTCTTGTGCGTCGGACGGACCACGTCCGCCTCGCTCGATACGTCGATGGTCGGATTGAGCGACAGGGTGAGGATGCGGGGCACGGGGCGCTCTCGATGGCGGTTGGCGACCGCCTTCTTATCAGATCAGCGGCCGGACGCGACCCGCCTCGTCGTCCTCCCACCAGGCGATCTCGCGAAGCGCCTCGACATCGAGGATCTCGAGTTCGCGGTTCTTCCAGCGGATGATCTTGCGGTCCGACAGCCGCTTGAGCGTCTTGTTGGTATGGACGATCGAGAGGCCGAGGGCGTCGGCGAGATGCTGCTGGGTGAGGGGCGGGGAGAAGCTGTCGGCCGGCGCGAGCCCGACTGCCTTTGCGCGTTCGTGGAGGTGGAGGAGAAGGAAGGCGGTCCGCTCCAACGCCGTGCGTCGGCCGATCGACAGGAGATTTTCGCCGAGGATCTGTTCCTCGCGAGAGCCGAGCCACGTCACGTCGAAGGCGAGCCCGGGGTATTGCTCGAACAGCTTCCACAGCCGCTCGCGGGGAAACACGCAAAGGAGCATCGGCGTCAGAGCCTCGACCGAATGCGACATCTCCTTGAAAAGCGAAGCCTGCAGGCCGAGGAAATCGCCCGGCAGGGCAAAATTGAGGAGCTGGCGCCGGCCGTCGGGGAGCATCTTGTAGCGGAACGCCCAGCCCTCCAGGACGGTGAACAGATGCGTGCTGCTGGTGCCCTCGGTGAGGATGGTCGCACGCGACTCGACGTTCAACTCGCCCGACTTGAATGTCTTGACGAATTCCAGTTCCTCCGGTGCGAACGGACGGAAGACCTTGAGCTTGCGGATGGGACAACGCTCGCATGGATACTTCAGCGCCGAGCCGACCGCCGAGTTGTTCATGCGCGCAGCCGCGCCCGCCTCGGGGGCCCGGCGCGCACGAGTTGATCGCGCCCGCACCATGTCATAGTTAAATGCGCTCCCGTCCTGCCGGTTCCATACTGGGGCATGATAGAACCCGCATTACAGTCCGGCACCATGGAAATCCAGCCGCAGCCCCCGATCATCCTCGTCGTCGAGGATGAACCCCTCATCGCCCTCGACATCGAGGACGCCCTGACTGCGCTCGGCCTCACCGTTCGCTTGGCTCGGAGCATCGCTGAAGCACGGCGCGGCCTTCTCGCCGTGCCGCCCCCCCGGCTCGTGCTTCTCGATGTCGTCCTCCCCGACGGCCGCTCCTTCGACCTCGCCCGGGAGATCCTCGACATGGGATTGCCGCTGGTCTTCCTCACCGGATACGACCACGGCATCCCGGACGCGCTGAATGGGGTGACGGTCGTCGACAAACCGTTCAGTACCGAGACGTTGCTAACCGTTGTCGGTCGCTTCTCCGTCCCGGATCGCAAGGCAACGGGTTGACGCCAGGCGGCCGGCGTCAGCTCTTGACGACGTCGGCCACACGCTGTGCGCCGGCGTCGCTGACCGCTGCCACGGCGGCTTCCGGCCCGGGCGCCACCTCGACCGTCGGTTCTCCCGAGAGGAACTCGCCGAATTTGGTGAGGCCGTCGAAGTGGTCGCAGAACACCTTGACCACCACGAGCAGCGGCACGCCGATCAGGGCCCCGACGATCCCCCACATCCAGCCGCCGAAGGCGAGCGCCACCAGGATCGCCACCGGGTTCAGCTCGAGCCGCCGGCCAAGGGTCAGAGGCGTCACCACCGAGCCTTCGATCGCGTTGCAGATGAAGTAGGCGAGAGGCGGCAGGGCGGCCATGGTCAGCGTCGGGAAGGTGATCAGCCCGATCGCCGCGGCGAGCGCCATGCCGACGAGGGCGCCGAGGTAGGGGATGTAGTTGAGAAGCGCCGCGCCGACCCCCCACAGCACCGGATTGGGCATGCCGATCGCGGCCATCGACAGGCCGACCGCCGCGCCGAAGCCGAAGTTGATCAGCGTGATCGTGAACAGGTAGCGGGAGACTTCTGACTCGACGTCGTGCACCACCCGGAGCGAGCGCTTCTTGTCGCTGAGGGTGGGAAGGATGCGAACCAGCTTCTGCAAGAAGAGATCGCCCGAGGCGAGCAGGAAGACGACGAAGAGCAGCGTTGCGCCGAGCGTACCGCCGATGCCGGACAGTGTGTCGGCGATCCAGGAAATGATCCCGGGCTGGGCCAGGACCACTTTTTGCGGCGCGCCCGGCTCGTCGGTGCCGTCCGCCATTTCCTGGATCTGCTCGCTCGCCTCGGAGAGGCGCGACAACGGCCCGCCTCCGCCTCCGCCGAAACGCTCGCGGAGTTCCGAGATGATCTGGGGCGCCTCGGCGAGCATGCGCGATGTCGGTTCCGCGAGGAGGAGCGCGAGGCCGACCAGTCCCCCTCCCATTCCCAGCACGATCAGGATCGCCGTCGCCGCCGGCGGAATTCCGCGCCGGCTCAGGGCGCGGACCAGCGGCAGAAAGGCGAGGGTGATCAGGAGGGCAAGCAGGAGCGGCAGGAAGAAGCCGCGAGCATAGTAGAGCACGCCCAGAAACAGGATGATGAACGTGCCGATGATGGCAATGTTGACCATCCGCGGCATGATGACCGGCGCCGGGCCCTCCCCGGCATCGACGACGACTGGCTCGGTGGCCATGGCTGACGCTCCGCCGGCGACTGCGCCGGGATTGGCAAAATCACATCATGCCAGGGGTCGCTTTCATTCCGGCATTTGCCCGGCATCCCCGCCAGGAGAGGCCAAGCATCGACGAAAACGGACCAACTAGCGGCGGAAGAGCTGGCGCGCGAACAGGTAGCCGATGAGGGCAACCACGCCCATCGCGCCGACGGTCGCGCCCGTGGGTGGCGGCTCAGCCTCCGCTGCGACGAATTCCTGCCTCACCGCCTGCGCGATCGGTCGCGGGGGTGGCGCCCGGAGTCGGCGCTTGTCGGCCGCGGTGGCGATCGCCACGACGAGCGCCGAGATCACCAGAAACCCGAGCCCGATGAAGCCGAGCGCGGGCACAACGCCGACTTCGCGCGCCAGCCACACGGTAAAGGCTGCCAGTCCGAACGAAAAGGCGAGCAGCAGGAAAAGCACCGTCGCCGCGCCGACGGCCGCCTGGCGCATGGCGCGCCGCACTCCGGCCTTCGCCCTGCCCCTGACAAGGTCAACGCCGAGGCTGCCGGCCCTGAGGAGAGCGGCGAGGAGCATTGAACGCTACTTGCGGTTGATCAGGCCGAACGCGAAGCCAATACCCGCAGCGATCAGGACCGCGGCGAACGGGTTCTGCCGGATCTGGCCTTCGACGGTGCTGACCGCCTGGGTCGCCTGCTTCTGGGCGGCGTCGAGCGCCTCCGAGCCGAAGTCGCTCGCCTCGCTGAGCATCCGCTCGCCGACATTGGCAGCCTGCTTCGCCGTCGCGTTGACCTTCGCCTTGAGCGCGGACTGGATGCCGGCGCTGTCGGCCATCAACGTCTTGACGCTTTCGGTGAGCGAGGCGATGTCGGTCCGGATCTTGTCCAGGTTGTCGCTCAGCTCTTTCTCGGTCGGGGTAGCCATGCTCGCGTCTCCCTCGGGATCTTGTCCGCTCCGCTCGCAAGGGTCAATCGGCCCTGCTGCGGAGTGCGTCCTAACGGACCCTACCAGCAAATTGTTCCGAATGTGTTGATACTATTTGTGCAATGCCGTGTGGGCGATCGCCGCTTCGGCCGCCGCATCGGGGCCATACTCCGTCTCGCCGGAAACGTCGAGAACCTCGGCCAGCCGGTTTCGGGCCCGGTTCACCCGGCTCTTGATCGTGCCCACCGCAACGCCGCAGATTTCAGCCGCTTCCTCGTAGGAAAAGCCCGACGCCGCGACGAGGATGAGCGCCTCGCGCTGATCGGCGGGCAGGCCGTTGAGGGCGCGGTTCATGTCGTCCATATCGAGATGGCCGTGCTGTTCGGGATGAACGGCGAGATTGCGCGAATAGGCGCCGTCGACGTCCTCCACCTCCCGGCCTTTCTTTCGCATTTGCGAATAGAACTCGTTCCTGAGGATCGTATAGAGCCACGCCTTGAGCTTGGTGCCCGGGGTGAAGCTGTCGTAGTGGGCCCACGCCTTGGTCAGCGTCTCCTGCACCAGGTCGTCGGCGCGGTCAGGCCGGCCGATCAGGGAGAATGCGAAGGCGCGGAGGCTGGGGATCGCCTCGATCAAACCGTCGCGGAAGTCGTCCGAGACTTGCATGTTCTCTGGCTCCAGGGAGGACCGTGGCTACGCGCCCTGGTCGCCGCCCGGCTCCTTCTTGTCGAGTTGCTTCAACAATTCGACAAACCGGTCCGGGATCGTTTCGCGCTCGACACCGTCGTAGTAGGCGCGCAAACGGGCCCCGATCGCGGTCTGGACAGACTTGTCCAACTTGCGCGGCCGCCCGGCAGCTGCTTTTGCTTCCGACGCAACACTCATGTCCCCAGGCCGTTCCTTTTTATCCTTCGACATCGTTTGCTCACGCTCATACGGGCTCCACCGGAGCAACCGCCCTCCGCCGGCCGCAGCTAACAATTCACCGGAACCGGAAAAGGTTCCATCGCGTTTTACAGTGTTCGGAACTTTTTGACGGTCACCGCGTTCATGGGCTTGCCGGCGGGGCTGCCCAGCCCATTTTTTGACCGGTCGAGGGAGACTGAGAGACATGACGGTTGCCGAACTGGTCGGGCCGCACCTTCCTTACCTGCGCCGCTTTTCGCGGGCGCTTTCGGGAAGCCAGAAGAGCGGCGATTCCTACGTCGAGGCCATGCTTGAGGCCGTCGTGGTCGATCCTTCGACCGTAACGAGCGGAGCGAATCCCCGGGTTGCGCTCTATGGTCTGCTTTGCGGGTTGTGGGAGTCCGTTTCCTTCAATCTTGCCGCGACGGAGCCGGACGATCACTGGGAAAAGGCGGCGCAGGCGAAGCTCGCCAACATCGCTCCCCGGCCTCGCCAGGCGTTTCTGCTCACCGCCGTGGAGGGATTTTCCGTTCCCGAGGCGGCGGAAGTCCTGCGCACCGATGAGGACGGCGTAACCGAACTTCTCGACGAGGCGGCCCGTGAGATCGGAACGATGATGGCGACCGACGTACTCATCATCGAGGACGAGCCGTTGATCGCCATGGATATCGAGGACATCGTCCTTCGTCTCGGCCACCGTGTGACGGGCGTCGCCCGTACGCGGAGCGAGGCGGTGAAGCTTGCGTCGAGCAAGCGGCCCGGCATCATCCTCGCCGACATCCAACTCGCCGACGGCAGTTCCGGCATCGATGCGGTCAATGATCTGCTTGCCGGCTTCGAGGCCCCCGTCATCTTCATTACCGCGTTCCCGGAGCGCCTGCTCACGGGCAGCCGGCCGGAGCCGACCTTCCTTATCACCAAGCCCTTCGCGCCCGAGATGGTGAAGGCGATGATCAGCCAGGCGCTGTTTTTCGACAGCAAGTCGAAGCGCCCCATGACCGCCGAAATGTGAATCGTTCGCGACGGGTTGATCGGAGTCTTTATTCCTTTATGGGAGGACCCATCGGGAGGGAACGGCGTTCTGCTGAAAGACGTCCGTAGCTCAAAGAAGGGCAGCAGCGGGGTTTGGCAACCCGGTGCAATGAAAGCCGCATGGCCGACAAGAGTGAGCCGAAGATCTGGGGGTTGGCCACCGAGTCCGAAATTGGAACGGTGTTTCGCGAAGCGGAGATCGCCATAACCTGCCAGGATGCCGCGCTGGTCTATACTGCGGCGCTGAATCCTTTCGTCTCGCTTCCGGCGGGGGGGAGCTTGGTCGGCCAGACCGACGAAGCCGTCCTCAATGGGGCAGCGCGAAGTCTGGTCGCCACCAAGCGGCGCGTCGCCGAAACCGGGAGGGGGGAGTCGGTCGACCTTGCCTACGGCGCGAACGGCCGCGAGCGTTGGTATCGCATCCGGCTCGAGCCCGTAGACATCGGAGACGACGGCCGCGGCATCCTTGCGGCGTCCGTCGATATCACGCAGCAGAAGACAGCCGAGGAGCATCTCCGTCTCGCGCTCCTCGAACTCGCGCACCGATCGAAGAACCTCCTCGCCGTGGTCCTCAGTCTTGCCCGCCAGTCGGCCGACGACAGTCAGGACCTCGACGATTTTCGGGAGCGGTTCGTCGGTCGCATCCGGTCGCTGGCGCTGGCCCACGACATCCTGACCGAGGAGTCATGGCGGGGCGCTACCGTGTTCAGCCTCGTCCGCGAACAGCTCATGGCGTTCAGCGAGAGCACCCGCGACCAGTCGCGGGTCGAGGGGCACAATGCGTTCCTCAAGCCGAATGCGGTCCAATATGTCGGCTTGGCGCTGCACGAGTTGATCGCCCACTCGATGCTTTCCGGCGCGCTCTCCCGTGCCGATGGCGGGGTCGAGGTCGAGAGCCGCATCGAGTTGAACGCCGACCGGGCGCCTGTGCTTTGTCTCGTCTGGCGGGAAAGCGGCCGGGCCAGGCCGGCGCGTGACGCGCCGACGGAATTCGGCGAGGCGCTGCTCACCACCATCGTGCCCGCGGCGCTCGGCGGAAGCGCGGTGCTCCATTATTCAGAGGAGGGCGGCGACGCCTTCCTCTACGAGCTTCGCATTCCCTCTTCGCAGTTCTTCTGACCCCACCCAGACGAAACCGGCCGGCGCGCGGCGCCGGCCGGTTTCGGAGAGGGCGAATCGTTACTGGCGGGAAAGCCAGGTGTCGATCTCGCTGGAGGCCTGATCCTTGGCGTAGCCGTAGCGCTCCTGGAGGCGGCCGGCGAGCTGGTCGCGCTTGCCTTCGACGACGTCGAGATCGTCGTCGGTCAGCTTGCCCCACTGCTCCTTGGCCTTGCCCTTGAACTGCTTCCAGTTGCCCTCGATACGATCCCAGTTCATCTCGCTGTCTCCTGTCTGCACACCGGTGCCACCGGTCATCGGGTCCTTAACGCCCCGTCCCATCCGGGGGTTCCGCGCCAACCAGCGATCCCACCGCCGCCGGGCATTCGGCAAATCGCGCGGCGTCCGGAACCGCGGTCGACAGGCGTCGTTTTCGTCTCACGGACGGGCGATCGGAGCCTGCCGGAATGAGACGAAAGGGAAGAAGAGATGAACGAGAATCGCAACCAGGGACAGGGTGGCCAGGGTCAGGACCGCAACCAGCGTCAGGATCCGAACCAGGAGAATCAGGATCAGCGCGGCCAGGGCCAGTTCGGCGACAAGGACCGCAATGCCGAGGGCGGCCAGCGCGGCGGCGACCAGAACCGCCAGCAGGGCGACCAGCGGACCGGACAGGACCGCGACCGCCAGACCGCACGGTAAGTGCGGGGGGCGCGGTGTTGACCGCGCCATCCCGGGGGCCGCTCCCTCCCTCGCGCGGCTCCCGGGATTCCTGCTTTTTGGAGCGAATTTGATTTCGCGGTTGCGAATGTGGCAAACGCCACACAATTGCTTTCAAGCGCCTGACATGCTTGCTTTATGCTCCGAAGGCCGGGGCGACCGCCCGAACGGGCGAAAGTGGATACGCGAGCAATGTTGCGGGCGTTTCGACGGGCCAAAGGCCGTCGCGGATACCGGCTTTCGGCGGTATCCGGTCGGTTCATCCTGTTCGGGCTGGTGGCTTGGGCTGCGCTGGCCGGTCCTGCGCTTGCGCAAACGGACGAGTCCGGGTTTCTCGTCGTCACCATCGGCTCCGACGACACGATCCGCGAGGTCGCCGAAAAATACCTGAGCGATCCGGACCTGTGGCCGGAGATTCTCCGTTCGTCCGGGGTCGAGTCGATCGCCGATCTCAGGCCGGGAATGGAGCTGCGCATCCCGGTCAACGAAATCACCTCGGCCAATCAGGCGCTGGTCGAGTCGCTTGGGCAGATCCAGAAGGCGAACCTCGCCGGCGCGCAAATCTTCGCGCCGGACGAGATCGGCCGTGCGGTCGATCTCCACGAACAGGCGCTGGAGAAACGCATCCTCCGTGAGTGGCTCGCGACCAGGAGCCTTGCCGAGGCGTCCTTCACCGAGGCGACCATCGCGATCGCGGTGGCCGAACGGAACCGGGACCGTGCCGCCGAGGCCCTCGTCACCGACCGCAACGGCAGCGTCGAGGGACAGCGGCCCGAGGACCTGGCATGGCGCGACCTTCAGCTCCGCTCGATCCTGATCGAGGAGGAGAAGGTGCGGACGCTGTCGGATTCGACCGCGCAGATCACCTTCCGCGATGCCAGCCGCCTGCGCCTCAACGCCAACTCCAACGCCGTGATCCGCCAGATGCGCTTCGACCCGCTGAGCAAGCGCGAGGAGGCGAAGGTCAGCCTGATCGAGGGCGATTTCTACGCCTTGCTGGCGGGGGAGAGCGACGATCGCAGCCGCTTCAGCGTCGAGATCCAGGATGTCGATGCGGTCATCGACTCGGGCGATTTCTGGGTCAGCAATGCCGCCGGCAGCGCCAAGTTCGCCAATTACGACGACGCACTGGTCCAGGTTGCCGCCAATGGCGGCGCCGTCACGCTCGGCCGGAACGAGGGGACCGTCGTCGACCAGGGCGAGAAGCCGCGCGCCGCGCTGGCGGTGCTGCCTCCCCCCGTGCTCGCCGGACCCGACGATGAAGGCATGGTCTACGTCACCGCGCCCGCGTTGAGCTGGGCGGCGGTCGAGGGGTCGGCCGGCTACTGGCTCGAGATTGCGAGCGACCAGAATTTCGAGCGGGTGGTCGAGAACGCCTTCGGCATTGGCGGCCCCGCCCATACGTCAAAGCCGCTCGCGGCGGGCGACTATTTCTGGCGGGTCTCGGCGCTTGACGGCTTCGGCCTGCCCGGCGAGCGGAGCGAGACCTGGCGCTTCCGGGTGACTCCCGACGACACCGCGCCGTTCCTGCGCATCGACCGGCCGGCGCGCGGCGCGATCTTCCGCGAGGCCTCGATCGACGTCTCGGGCGAGAGCGAGCCCGGGGCGGACGTTTCGGTCGATGCGGGCACGGTCGAGGTCGGCGTGAGCGGCGCCTTCCGCGCGACCATCATCGCTACGCCGGGCCAGAACACGCTGGTCATCACCGCCACCGACCCGGCCGGCAACGTCACCACCGACGAGCGCCGCTTCGTCTACATGCCGGACGAGAACTCCGTGGTTGCCTACGACCCGGCGATCCCGCGGCTCGCGCCGGCCCATTTCCTTTCGAATGGCGACGTGCTTTCGCTCGCCGGCACGACGACAGCGGACTCGGCGATCGAGATCCGCTCCGGCGACACGGTGCGCGCCGCGGCAGTCAGCGATGCCGCTGGGGCTTTCCGGGTCAATGTCCCGCTCGCCACCGACGCGGAGACGTTCACCTTCGCGGTGATCGCGCCGTCGGGCTTCGCGACGCTCGAGGAATTCGCGGTGACGGTCGACCGCGAGGCGCCGGCGATCGCGCTCGACCCGCTTCTTCCCTGGCTGACCGCCGAGGAGACGATCCGCATCGCCGGGACGACCGACCTGGCGGCGCGGCTCACCCTCAACGGCGCCGATGTCGCGGCGACCGACGGCCGCTTCGATGCGAGCGTGACGCTGGCCCCGGGCGAGAACCTGATCGAGCTGATCGCCACCGACCCGGCCGGCAACGTCAGGGTCGAGAAGGCGGTGGTGCGGCTCGATCGCGATCCGCCCTCGCTGGTCAGCGCCGATGTTGCGCCGTCGACCGGGGGCGGCCAGGCGGTGCTGGCGATCGAGGTGGTGGCGGACGACGCCTCGGGTCTCGCCAAGGCGGCGCCCTTCGTGGTGGTTGCCGGCGAGAACAGCTACGAGGGCTACCTCCGCTACAACAAGGCGGCCAAGCGCTACCGCGGGACGGTGGTGGTGCCCGAGGCCGACCTTGCCGCGGCGCGTCTCGCGCGCGTCGAGCTTCAGGACGACGCCGGCAACCGGCAGGTCTTCGAGTTCCAGGAATAGACGAGGGACGGGACAGCGATATGCGGGGACGGGGAATTCTCGGCTTGCTCCTTCTCGGGGCGGTGGCGCTCGCCTTCATCCCCGAGGCGACCCACGGTCAGGAGACCGGAGAGCTCAAGGAGCCGCTGTTCGTTAACTACGGCGCCGCGGCCTCGATCCGCCAGGGCGACAACGATCACCATCAGGCGATCTACCTGAGCGTCCCCACCGGGACCATCGGGCCGCTTTATGTCCGCATCTTCGACCCGGACACCTTCAACCTCCACGACCAGATGGATCGGCGCAACGCGACCACGCAGACGCGCTTCTCCGTCTTCGGCGGCGACGGCGCGTTCATTCCCGCGCCCACCGACGCCGAGGCGCTGACGGAGGCGGAACTCACCGCCGGCACGAAGCTCGCCGAACAGACCTGGGGCCGCGACCGGCGCACCGACGGTCGCTGGGTGACGCTGGCCGAGGTCGATCCGGCCGACGGCGAGCAGGTCGGGGACCGCGTCGTCTTCCGTCTCGTGGTCGACGCCATCTCCGGACCGAACGGCAACCTCTACGACGTCGCGCTCTCGACCAGCGCGGATGAGAACGTCGCGCCGCCCGGCTTCCAGATGTTCGGCTATACCTCGACCATCCGCATGCCGCGGCGGGGGGTGTTGACCGAACTCCGCTTCCGTGTGCCCGACGGCCAGCGGACGCTGACCGTCGGCAATTTCGACGCCGCTTTCGGCGAGTCCTATGTCACCACGCCGCTTGCCTGGTATCCGCTCATCGCGTCGGGTCAGGGCGAATGGGCGGCCACCGACATAACCTTGCCGGAGCGCGACCAGGGCCAGATCGTCGCCGTCACGCTCAGCGGCGGCGACGAATACCCCAACGACGCCACCTTCTATGTGCGGGACGAGCAGGGCACGCTTCTCCCGTTCGAGCTGCCGCCGCGGCTGTTCACCCTCAACAACCGGCCGATCGCGCGGGTCGAATTCGCTGCGCCGGCGGTCTGCGGCCGGACGGTCTCGTTCTCCGGCGACCGCACCACCGACCCCGAGGGCGATCCGCTCGAGTTCGTCTGGCGCTTCGGCGACGGGACGAGCGAGCCGTCGCGGAACGCCACCCACACCTATGCCGAGGACGGGCGCTATACCGCGACGCTGGAGGTGCGCGATCCCGGTCCGCAGCTCGGCCGCGGTTCGGCGGCGACGGTCAGTCTCTTCCTCAAGGAACCGCCCGTCGCGCTGTCGCGGAAGCGGCAGCTCGTCGGCGCGGGCGAGGAGAGCGTTTTCGACGGTTCGCCCTCGACGGCGAGCAAGTGGCGGGTCGCGACTCACCGCTGGGACTTCGGCGACGGCACCGCCGTGGTCGAGGGCGAGTCCGTCCCCCACGCCTTTGCCGCGCCGGGCCGGTACACCGTCACCCACACCATCGTCGACGACTCGGGCCATGCCTGCAACACCGCCTCGGAAACCTTCGAGGTCGTCGTCAACGCCCAGCCGGTGGCGGCGGCGGGCGACGACCGCCGCATTGCGATCGGCGAGGAGACCGTCCTCGACGCTTCCGCCTCGAGCGACAGCGACGGGACGCTGGTCACCTTCGCCTGGGATTTCGGCGACGGGACGACCGGCGACGGCGAACTGGTGCGCCACGCCTATGCCGTCCCCGGGACCTATACCGTCGGCCTGACGGTGAGCGACGACGCGGCCGTGGCCAACAGCAGCGCCTCGGATTCCCTCACCATCATCGTCAACGACCCGCCCGTGCCCGAAGCCGGGGCGGACAAGTCGGTCGCCATCGGCCAGACCATCACCTTCGATGCCGCCGGCTCGCGCGACAGCGACGGACGGCTCGTCGGCCACGAATGGGACTTCGGCGACGGCAGTACGGCGAGCGGCGTGGTCGTCACCCATGCCTACGCCGCGCCGGGCAACTACCCGGTGACGCTCACCGTCACCGACGATTCCACCACAAGGACGGCTTCGCAGAGCGATACCCTGTCGGTTCGCGTCAACGCGCCGCCGGTCGCCGAGGCCGGGGCCGACCGCCGCATCGCCATCGCCGAGGAGACCGTCTTCGATGCCGGCGGCAGTTCCGATCCCGACGGGACCATCGTCTCGTATTTCTGGGATTTCGGTGACGGCAATACCGCCACCGGGGCGGTCGCGCCGCACCGCTACGATGCGCCCGGCACCTACATCGCGCGGCTCCGCGTCGATGACGGCTCGAAGGTCGCGAACAGCATCGACGGCGATGCACTTACGGTCATCGTCAACGATCCGCCGGTGCCCGAGGCCGGAGCCGACCGGAACGTCGCCATCGACGAACCGATCGTCTTCGACGCCGGCGACTCTTTCGACCGCGATGGTGAGATCGTCGCCTACGACTGGAGCTTTGGCGACGGCGCCCATGCTTCGGGGCCGGTGGTCACGCATCAATATGCGAAGTCGGGGACCTATGAGGTCACCCTGAAGGTGACGGACGATTCGACGACCATCACCGATACCAGGAGCGACCGGCTCTCGGTGCGGGTCAACGAGCCGCCGGTTGCCGATGCCGGTCCGGATCAGCTGGTCACGGCGAGCCTCGTCCAGTTCGACGGCTCGGCCTCGGGAGATGCCGACGACAGCATTTCGGCCTACGCATGGGATTTCGGCGATGGTGGGACCGGCGAGGGGCCGTCGCCGACCCATGTCTATGCCGAGCCCGGCACCTACGAGGTGACGCTCACCGTCACCGACGCATCGGAGACCATCCGCAACACGGCGAAGGACACGATGCAGGTCGTGGTCAACGCCCGTCCCATCGCCGACGCCGGGCCCGACCTCGTCGCTGCGCCCGGCGAGACGGTTACCCTGCAAGGTAATCGCTCGCTCGATCCCGATGGCGATATCGCGGCCTATGAATGGGACTTCGGCGACGGTGCGACGGCAAACGGCGAGATCGTGCGCAACGCCTTCGATAAGCCCGGCACATACTCGGTTCAGCTCACCGTCCGCGACGACACCGGCCAGGACGAGGCCTTCGATCATGCCGAGGCCACGGTGTTCGTCAATGCGCCCCCGGTCGCCGAAGCCGGCGCCGATGTGGTCGCGGCGCCCGGCGACGAAGTCGGCTTCACCGCGGCCGCTTCCTTCGACAGCGACGGGACGATCGCCAGCTACCGCTGGGATTTCAGCGACCTCGCCGAGCCGATGGAGGGGGCAGAGGTCACCCGTACATTCGCCGCGCCAGGGGTCTACAGCGCGCAGCTCACCGTCACGGACGACAGTGGCGCCTCCAACGGCGTTGCGGTCGATTCGCTGCGCATCGCCATCAACCACCAGCCGGTCGCGGACGCGGGTCCGCGCATCGTCACGGATGCCACCACCATCACCTTCGACGGCACGCGCTCGCTCGACGCCGATGGCGATCCGCTGACCTATGCGTGGGATTTCGGCGACGGGACGGCCGGGACCGGCGCCATCGTCACGCATACTTATGCGACGGGCGGCGCCTACCCGGTTGTGCTCACCGTCGACGACGGCACCGGCCTCGGGAACGCCTCGGCGCGCACGGCTCTCGAGGTGGCGATCAACCACGCGCCAATCGCGGTGGCAGGCGAGAACCAGCAGGTCTGCACCGGCGACATCGTGGTCCTCGATGGCAGCAAGTCGTCCGACGCCGAGGGCGGCGTGCTCCGCTACGCCTGGGACTTCGGCGACGGCACCGGATCGGAAATCGTCAACCCGACCAAGTCCTACACAAAGGGCGGCACCTATCCGGTGACGCTGACCGTGCGCGACGATGCCGGTCTCGGCAACAGCGTCAGCACCGACCAGATCGCGGTCCGCGTCGACCAGGGTCCCGTGGCCCATGCCGGCGACGATATCCTCGCCTGCGCCGGAACCCAGGTCCAGTTCGACGGAACCGGGTCGACCGACATCGATGGCGTCGTCAACAGCTTCACCTGGGATTTCGGCGACGGCGATTCCGGCGGCGGCGAGACGCCCGCGCACATCTATGAGCGGCCGGGCGACTATCGCGTCTTCCTCACCATCGAGGGCGAGAAGGCCGGCATCTGCAGCTCCACCTCGACTGACGAAGTCATGGTGAAGATCATCGAGGGGCCGGTCGCGGTCATCGCTGCGCCCTCCGCGGTGCCGATCACCGAGACAGTGGCCTTCGACGGTTCCGCCTCGCACATGGCCGAGGGCAACATCACCGCCTATGAGTGGGACTTCGGTGACGGGACCACGGCGACGGGTGCGACCGCATCGCACCTTTATGCCGACCCCGGCATCTACGCCGTGTCGCTGACGCTGCGGAGCGACTCGACCTCGCCCACCTGCCAGACCGTCTCGGCGCGCCACCTGATCCGGGTCAACGCCGCTCCGGTCGCGGCGGCAGGCGAGGACAAGCAGGTTGCGGCGGGCGAGGAGACGGTATTCGACGCCTCCGGCTCGAGCGACCCGGACGGCGGCATCGTCGCCTACGACTGGGACTTCGGCGACGGCACCACCGCGGCCGGCATCGCGGTTCGCCACCGCTATGCGGCGGCCGGAACCTACACCGCGACGCTCACCGTCCGCGACGATGCCAACCTGGCCAATTCGTCCGCGACCGACACGCTGATGGTGACCGTAAATCCGGCCGCCGCGCCGGCGGTCGAGGGACCCGCGGTCGCCTGCATTGCCGAGGAGGTCACCTGGGCGGCGGCGGCGCCGCGCGACGGCGCGTCCTACCGCCTCATCTTCGGCGACGGCGAAGAAGCCGCGGCGGCGCAGGCGACGCGCGCCTACCGGAGCCACGGCCGCTTCAGCCTCGTGCTCGTGGCCGACGACGGCAAGGGACAGGCCAACAGCGTCCAGCAGGCGACGCGGGTCGTCCATGTCAACCGGCCGCCCTTTGCCGAGGCCGGGCCGGACCGGCTGGTCTGCCCGGGCGACACGGTGCGCTTCGACGCTAGCGCGTCCCGCGATCTCGACGGCGCGATCGGCGCGTACCGCTGGGACTTCGGCGACGGCGCGACGGCGGACGGGGTCGGCGCCAGCCATGTCTACGCCAAGCCGGGGACGTACACCGTGTCGCTGACCGTCATCGACGACGCCGGCTCGAACTGCTCCGCGACCACCGACACCATGACCGTGGTCGTCAATGCGCCGCCGGTGGCCGATGGCGGGGCGGATCGCGAGGTGTGGATCGGCGGCGCCAACGATGCGATCCTCCTCGACGGCACGGCCTCGCGCGATCCCGACGGACAGGCGCTGACCCACGACTGGCAGATCGGCGACCTGGGCAGCGAGAGCGGCGCGCGGGTCCGCACCACGCTGTCGACGCCGGGCGAGATTCCGGTCACGTTGACGGTGAGCGACACGTCCGGTCTTGCCTGCGGCGTCGCGTCCAGTACGTTCACGATTCTTGCCAAGCCGCGATAGCGGCCGGCGCCGGCGGGGTCGAGAATGCCGAGGCTCAACCTTCGCAACAAGCTGCTCTTGTTCGCGGTGGTGATTGCGATCATTCCGCTGCTCATTGCCGGGCAGTCGCTGATTCGCATCGCCCGCGACGAGATGAAGAGCTCGGCCAACGAACAGCTCGTCGCCACCACGCGCCAGGTCGCCGACGAGATCGACACCTACTTCGACGAGACGCTGATGGCGCCGCTTCTCCTCATCCGGAGCGCGCTCGACGACGAGAAGCTCGGCATCGAGGAGAAGATCGCGCTCCTCACGCACGGCATCGCCGACCTCACCGACGTGGTTGCCCTGCAGATCACCATCGAGGGCGGCAACCTCCCGCTCGTCGTCTCGCAGGACCGCTACGCCGAGGTGCTCCGGGCGGCCGGCATCGATCCGCTCACCGTGCTCCGCACCGCACCCGACGTCATGGGCGCGTTCATCGCCTCGGGCGCGGCGCGCGAGATCAGGGTCGACTTCGTGCCGCAGCCCGGCGACTGGATCGCCACCGTCATGCTGCCGCTCGAGGCGCCGGTCGCCAACCAGCGCGCCGCCTTCTCGGCTCGCGTCAACCTTGCCCGCCTCGGCGCGGCGGTGGCAGGCCACCCGTTCCAGCAGACCGGCACCATCGACATCATCGATGCCGACGGTCAGGCGGTGCTCGCCGATGCGGCGATGGACCTCACCGGCCGCGCCATCGCGCAGGCGGCGCTCGGCCGGATCGCGTCGGGCACGCCGGTGATCGCGGTGGAATCCTACCAGGGCCCGGACGGCGAGCTGGCGCTCGGCGCCTTCGCCGTGCCGGGCGCGATTCCCTGGGCGGTGCTGGTCGAGAAGAGCGAGGCGGACGCCTATTTCGCCGTGGGCGAGATGATCCGGAGCCTCGGCATCTGGATCGCGGTCGGGCTGGTCGCGGCGGCGCTCGGCGCGCTGGTCTTCGCCTTTCGCATCAGCCGGCCGATCCTCAGGATCGGCGAGGCGGCCACCGAGGTCGGCAAGGGCAATTTTTCGGCGCGCGTCACCGACGTCCATACCCGCGACGAGATCGGCGACCTCGCCGGCCGCATCAACACCATGATCGTCCAGATCAACGAGCGGTTCCAGCTCGCCAAGTTCGTCTCCGGCGGCACCATCGCCGCGATCCAGAAGTCCGACAGCGGCGGCGTCCGGCTGGGCGGCGAGCGGCGCGTGGTGGCGATCCTCTTCGCCGATATCCGCGGCTACACGGCGTTTGCCGAGCCGCGCTCGCCGGAGACGGTCGTCGAGGTGCTCAATTCCTATTTCCAGCGGCTCGCCGATATCGTCTCCGCGCATCGCGGCGACATCGACAAATATGTCGGCGACCAGATCATGGCGGTCTTCCTCGGCGAGGCCATGGCCGCCGATTCGACCGCCTGCTGCCTCGCCATCCAGGACGCCATGGACGAGCTCAAGGCCGAGCATCCCGAATGGGGCCTCGACATCGGCATCGGCGTGGATATGGGCGACGTGGTGATGGGGGCGATGGGGTCGAAGGAGCGGATGGACTACACCGTGCTCGGCGACCACGTGAACCTCGCCGCGCGGCTCTGCTCCTACGCGGCCGCGCGGCAGAGCATCGTCTCGGCCGCGGTGGCGGAGAAGGTCAGGACCAATCCCGCCTTCCGCCTCGAGGCGCTCGAGCCGATCAAGGTCAAGGGCAAGAGCGCATCGCTCAACGTCTTTTCGGTGACCAGGGCGAGAGCGGAGGCCGACCGCGCCCCGCCGCACGCCGTGGTCGCGGAGAAGGTGGACTGAGGCCTATATCCCGAAGCAGGCGTATTTGATGTCGAGATACTCGTCGAGACCGTATTTCGAGCCCTCGCGGCCGACCCCGGAGTCCTTGACGCCGCCAAAGGGCGCGACCTCGGTGGTGATCACCCCGGCATTGATGCCGACCTGCCCGTACTGGAGGCGCTCCATCACCCGCATCGCCCGCCCGAGGTCGCGGGTATAGGCGTAGGCCGCGAGGCCGAATTCGGTATCGTTGGCCATCGCAACCGCTTCGTCTTCCGTCGCGAACCGGAAGACCGGCGCCACCGGGCCGAAGGTCTCCTCGCGCGCAACCTTCATCGCCCCGGTCACGCCGGCCAGCACCGTCGGCGCGAAGAACGTGCCCTTGAGCCGGTGACCGCCGGCGACGAGCCGCGCGCCCTTGCCGAGGGCGTCGGCGAGGTGTTCCTCGACCTTCACCACCGCCGCTTCGTCGATCAGCGGGCCCTGCGTCACGCCCTCGTCGAGGCCGTTGCCGACCTTGAGCGCCATGACGGCGTCGGCGAGCCTGGCGACGAAGGCATCATGGATGCCGGACTGAACCAGGATGCGGTTGGCGCAGACGCAGGTCTGGCCGGAATTCCGGTACTTCGACTGGATCGCGCCGGCGACTGCGGCGTCGAGGTCGGCATCGTCGAAGACGATGAACGGCGCGTTGCCGCCGAGTTCCATCGACACGCGCTTCATGCTGGCGGCGGCCGCTGCGGTCAGCATCTTGCCGACCTCGGTCGAGCCGGTGAAGGTGATCTTGCGGACCAGCGGATTGCCGGTCATCTCGGCGCCGATCTCGCGCGCCGCGCCGGTCACCACGTTGAGCACGCCGGGCGGAAGGTCGGCTTCCTCGGCAAGCATCCCCCAGGCGATCGCCGAGTAGGGCGTCTGGCTCGCGGGTTTGGCCACAACCGTACAGCCCGCGGCGAGCGCCGCACCGAGCTTTCGCGCCAGCATCAGGGTCGGGAAGTTCCATGGCGTGATTGCCGCCACCACGCCGACAGGCTGCTTGATCACCATGATCCGCCGCTCCGGCCAGGGCGAGGGGATGGTGTCGCCGTAGACCCGGCGCGCCTCTTCGGCGAACCAGAGCACGTAGCTTGCGGCGAGGCCGACCTCGCCGCGCGACTCGGTCAGCGACTTGCCCTGCTCGCTGGTGAGAAGCCGGGCCAGGTCTTCCTTTCGCGCCTCGATCGCCGCCGCGAGCCGGCGGAGCTTGTCGGCGCGGTGCGCGGCGGTGGACCCGCTCCAGCCCTGGAAGGCGGCGTGGGCGGCCTCGATCGCGCGACGGGTCTCGTCCCGGCCGCAGTTCGGCGCGGCGCCGAGTTCTTCTCCAGTCGCCGGATTGAACACCGCAATGGTCTTGCCGCTGTCGGCGGTCACCCACTTGCCGTCGATGAAATTCGCCTCGCGCTGGAACGGCAAGAGCTTGGGCACGGTCATTGTACTCCTGAAAGGCGCCTCACCACGCCGCCCGGTAGATGGCGAGCGCGTCGGAACGTTCGAGAGGTCGCGGATTGTTGACGAGAAGCCGCGTCTGCTTCATCGCATCGGTCGCCATCATCTCCAGCGCATCTTCCGGGATGCCGAGATCGCGGAGCCGCGGCTCGAGGCCGCAGCGGCCGGACAGCTTGGCGAGGCTGTCGGCGAAGGCCATGCCGCGCCCCTGGCTGCCGATGTCGCCGAGTTCGGGAAAGACGATCGGCGCGATCTCGGCATAGACGCTCCCCGCCGTCTCGGCGTTGAAGCGCAGCACATGCGGCAGCACCAGCGCATTGGAAAGCCCGTGGGGAACGTGGAAATGCCCGCCGATCGGGTAGGCGAGGGCATGCACCGCGGCGACCGGGGAATTGGCGAAGGCCTGCCCGGCGAGCATCGCGCCGAGCAGCATGTCGCTCCGCGCCGCGCGGTCGGAGCCGTTCCTGACCGCGGTCTCGATCGCCGCCCCCATCAGCCGGAGCGCCTCGCGCGCCAGGGCGCGGGAGATCGGGTTGTTGTTGGCGCTCGCCGAAGCATAGGCCTCGATGGCATGCACCATGGCGTCGATGCCGGTGGCGGCCGTCACCGCTGGCGGCAGGCCGAGCGTCAGTTCCGGGTCGAGGAGCGCCACGTCGGGCAGGAGCACCGGCGACACCACGCCCATCTTCTCGCTGGTCCCGGTGGTGACGATGGCGATCGGCGTCACTTCGGAGCCGGTTCCGGCGGTCGTGGGCGCCAGCATCAGGGGCAGGCGCGGCCCCTTGGCGTTGCCGACGCCATAGACCTGACGGAGCTCTTCCTGGCCTGCCGCGAGCAGCGCGGCGAGCTTCGCCACGTCGAGCGAGGACCCGCCGCCAAGGCCGATCACCGCATCGGCCCCATGGTCGAGCACGGCCCTGGTCGCCGCGTGGACCACGGCCTCGGGCGGGTCGGCCTCGACGTCGGAGAACACGGCCACCGCCAGTCCGGTATCGGACAGCGCCTTGAGCGCCGGCTCGATCAGGCCGATCCTGCGCAGGCCCGGGTCGGTGACCACGAGCGCCCGTTGCCAGCCGCGGGCCGCGGCAAGCGCGCCGATCCGCGCGGCGGCGCCATCGCCGAACACGATGCTTGCCGCAGTGTTGAAGGTGAAGGGGTTCATGGTCCGAAACTCCAGTTGAGCAGGGCCCCCACAGCGACCGCGAGCAGCAGCACCCAGAAGCCGGCGAGCGCGACGCCGCTGCCCGAATAGGGGGCGGCGGGAATCGTCCGCTCCGCCTTGGTCGCGAGCTCGATGAACTTCGAGGGCATGCTCGCCATGCCCATGCGGTAGCTCAGGAACCAGACGAGCAGCACGCCCGCCGCCCACCAGGCGAGCTGCCACGCCCACAGGGACGGCACGCCGAACGCCCAGGCTTCGGTGCCGCCGCGGGGATCGCCGAACACGGTATTGCCGATCACCGCTCCCGGTCCGAGCGCGAAGAACAGCCACGTCAGCGCCGCCGCCCAGGCAACGTAGCGGAGATAGTGCAGTCGCACCGGCAGTACCGCGTGGCTGGCGAGGAACTGGTGGAAGGTCCGACGGTGCGCCGTCTCCTCGCTCCGCTGGCTGATCAGCGATACGACGAAGACCGTGGCGATATTGGCGGCGAGCCCCCAGAGCCCGGAGTGGATCGTCCACGGCCAGCGGCCCCAGGGCAGGTCGAGGCCGAAGAAGGCGGCGGCCCCGATGCCGAAATCCTCGGTGAAGACGACGAAGATCATGCCGGCAATCAGGCCGACGCCGGCGGCAGGCCGGGTGATCCATGGCATCCAGCAGATGGCGGCGAGGACGGGGAGAAGCTGGAGCCCGAAGCCCAGCGCAAGCGCCCCGAGCAGGATCGCGGCGCCGGGCGCGAACGTGGCGAGGAGGAGGGCGAGCAGAAGGATCAGGCCGATCCCGATGCGGGCATAGAGGCGCTGGCCGGCGAGGTCGAGGCTAGGGTCGAGGTAGCGGCGGTAGACGTCGCGGACTGCGATCGTGCTCGTCGCGGCGGCGGAGATCGCGGCGAAGGCCTGGGTCGCCGCCACGGCCGCCACCGCAAGCATTGCCGCGAACCACGGCGCGGCGGATGCGAGAGCCGCCAGGTAGCTGCCGACGATGCCGGCTGCGGTCGCCGGTTCGGGCGGCAGCGTTGAGCCCATGGCGAGCCCGTTGGCGAGGATCTCTTCTGAAGCGCCGAGGAGCGTGCCGCCGAGGCCGAACGCTACCGCAAAGAGGAGGAGCACGCCCCCCATCACGCCAGCCGAGGCCCATGTCGCCTGCGTCGCGAAGCCCTTGGGGCTCCGGCTCGAGAAGGCGATCACCGAGAACACCGGATTGAGGGTGAGCCCCATCAGAGCGAGCCCGTAGGAGAGGATCATCGCCGTCGTCCACAGGCCGCCGGCCGGAGTCTCGACGCCGAGGCCGTCGGTGAACTGGATGACGCCGGGAATCTCGAACAGTGGTCCCGTGGCGAGCGCCGGCGGCCCGCCTTCGACCGGCGCCGCGGCGAGGCTCAGGGCGCCGAGGCCCTGCATGAAGCCGTCGAAGCCGCCGGCGAGCCAGTAGGCGTAGACGCCGAGCATGACGATGCCGGCGACGATCAGCACGCCCTGAAGCGTCCCGACATAGGCCGCGCCGCGCATGCCGCCGAAGACGACATAGGCGAGGACGACTGCCGTCAGCACCCACATCGCGGTGTTGCGGTCGAGGAAGCCGTCGGAGATCGCGGCGACGATCGAACCCGAGACGCCGATCTGCATCGCCGCGAAGGGAACGGCGAAGGTGAGGGCGATCACCACCATGGCGAGGCGGATCGCTTCGCCGCCGAAATAATGTCCCGCCATCTCGCCGGGCGTGACATAGCCGAAGCGTTTGCCGAGCATCCACTGGCGCTTGAGGAAGAATGCCGAGCCGAGCGCGATGGCGACCGCGCCGAGGCAGGTCTGCGCAAACGGCAGGCCGTCGCGGAAGATTAGGTCGGGCGCGCCGAGGAACATCCAGCCGTTGAAGGCGAAGGCGGTGGCCGCGGCGACCACCACCCAGGCCGGCAGGTTGCGGTCGGCGAGGAAGAAGCTCTTTGGCCCGTCCGCAAGCCGCGACGTCGCGAGGCCCCAGAACAGGCAGAAGGCCCAGTAGAGGCCGAGGAAAACGATCAGCCAGACCGTCTGTTCAGTCACGGCGGCCGCTCCCGTTGGGCGGGCCGCGGTCGGAGTGGAACATCGAGAACGCGCCGGTCAGCCCGTGCCGCGCGGTGAGGTAGACCACGAACCCCGCCGCGACCAGCCCCAGGCCGAGAACGCCGATCTCGACATCGCGCGCCGAGAAGCCGGGAATGAGAGCCCAGCTTGCGAGAAAGGTGAGGGCCGCTACCCCGAACAGGCCGATCGCCGTCACGATTTCGCCGGGTCGGAAGTCGCGGACATAGATCCGGTTGATGACGAGATGCGAGACGAAGCCGGCAATCAGGACCGCATAGCCCGCGCCGGCAACCACGAGGCTCTCGGCACGGAACGCGGTGGCGACCAGGCCGAGGCCGAGGGAGCCGCACAGCGCCCAGCTCGTCAGCACCGCCAGCCGGTGTTCCGCGTCGTAGTCGGTCTCGGTCATGCTCGCGCCCCGCGGCGTGCCGCGCACGCAGGTCTCCAGTGCAGGTCTCCGCTATTGGCATGCCGCCAACGACTCGGAATGCGATCCCCTCCCGACCTCCCCCTTTCAGGGCTATGAGGTTCACACTTCTTCTGGCGAAGTCGGGGGTGCACGGCGACAAGCCCTTGACGGGGCAGAAGTCCCGCCCCCTCTCCCGTTGGGAGAGGATAGCGAGACTTGCTTCGCGGAGCGAAGTGTAGTCGAGCTTGGTGAGGGGTGTGACCTCTCGGCGAGCGGAGCCCGCGCGGCCCTTTTTCGGCTTCGTTTCGCCCCTTGCATTTTGATTTTGTCGGCTCAGGAGCAACCGAGAGGAATCGGTGCAGACTGTGAGGCAGCTCGGGGCTGGTGGCCACCAGCCCCGAGCTGGGCGGGCGGGACCGTTTA
>JALHRF010000024.1 GCA_022841545.1 Bauldia sp.
GCGTGTCGGCGAGGCCCTTTTCGGACTGGCCGCGCTCGGCCTGGCTGAACACGCCGTAGACCATCGCCATGTCGCCGGACTTGAGGCCCTGGGCGATCATGTGCTCGGCGGTGAGCTTGCCGCCCTGGTAGAGGTCGACGCCGGCATAGCCCATGCCGGCCGTGCCGTGCGTGGCCTGGAGGTCGGTCATCGGCGAGTTGCCGACGGTGACGACGATGCCCTGGTCGACCGCGCCCTTGACGAGATCCTCGAAGGCGGCGCTGCCGGGGTGGCCCATGATCTCGATGCAGTCGGGCTTGGCCGCGACGGCTTCCTTGAACTGGTTGATCATGGTCTCCGGCGCCCAGGCGGAGAACTGCTCCTTCAGGTCGACGCCGAAGGACGCGGCGGCCTGCGCGGCGCCGGTCTGGCGGGCGAGCGTCGCGCCGTCGCCGGGGTTGCCGCCCATCTGCATGTACATGGTCAAGCCTTCGCCGATCATCTGGGCGGAGGCGGCGCCGGCATTGGCGAGCACAGCCACGGCGGCGGCGCCGGCGAGAAGCGTATGAGTGAGTTTCATGATGCGAGTTCCTCCCTTGTCGAGACTGGGCGTCACGGGTGCGGCGGACCGGGAGTTTTCCCCGGCGCGCCGCTTCTATCGGCGGATCTGCCGCCGAATTCGCGTCGGAGCCCCATGCGCGCCAGGAAGCCGGTGCGCCGCTGGGGCTCGTCCATGTAGAGGTAGAAGATGATCGAGATCAGGAACACGAGGCCCTGCACCGTCCTGACCCAGGCGCCGGTGAGGCCGGCGGCGACCAGCGCAGGCTCGATCATCAGGATGATGATCGAGCCGAACACGGTCCCGACGATAGTGGCCCTGCCGCCGAAGATCGAGGTGCCGCCGATCAGCACCGAGGCGATGGCGGTGAGAAGATAGCCCTGACCCTGGTTGCCGAAGAAGTTCTTGTTCTCGAGCGTAAGCATGATCGCCGCGATCGAGGCGAGGGCCCCCATCAGCGTGAATATCTTGATCTTCTCGCGGTCGACATCGATGCCGACCACCCGCGAGACCTGGTTGGAATCGCCGATGAACAGCACGTGCTCGCCGAAGCGGTGGCGGTTGAGGATGAACCAGAGGAAGACGACGATGAGCAGTGTCCACAAGGCCTGGATCGGGATCTGGGCGACCCACGCCGTCTCCGAACCGGCGAAGGGACGGCCGACGATCCACTGCCAGACCGAGCTCTCGTCGACGCCGCGGAGCGCGTAGGACTGGCCGCCGGAGAGCACCGTGGCCATGCCGAACCAGAAGAACTGGGTGCCGAGGGTGGCGATGAAGGAGGGTATGCCGATCTTGGCGATGATGATGCCGTTCACGAACCCGACCAGGACGCCCGAGGCCAGCGCCGCGATCACCGCGAGCCAGCCGAGGTCGTATTCCTTGAAGAGGACCGCGAAGACGAAGCCCGAGAAGGAGATGACGGCGGGGAAGGACAGGTCGATCTCGCCTGCGCCGATGACGAAGGTGAGGCCGACGGCCAAGAGCATCAGCGGCGGGAGGGTCGAGGCGAAGGTGGTGTAGATGAACGGCTGCAGAAAGACCTGCGGCGCCATGTACATGAACAGCGCCAGCAGGAGCACGAAGACGATGATGATCGGCAGGCCCTCGTAACGCTGGATCAGTGCGGGGCGTCGCTGCGCGGCCATGCTTCTCAGGTCTTGTGCTGGAGGTCGATGAGGTACTCGGTGAGCTCGACCACCGTCATGTCCCTCGGCAGGATCTCCGAGACGATCCGCCCGCGGTCGAGCACGATCAGCCGGTCGGCGACCTCGTGGACATGGGCGAGATTGTGCTCGATGTAGATGCAGGCCCGGCCGCCGGCCTTGATGCCGCGGACGAAGTCGAGGACCTTCCGGACCTCGGCCACGGCAAGCGCGACGGTCGGCTCGTCGAGGATGATGAGGTCGGCCTTGTAGTGCATCGCCCGGCCGATGGCGATGCCCTGGCGCTCGCCCCCGGAGAGGTTGGAGACGGTTGAATCCACAGTGATTCCGGCGCTGCGGAAGCCGATCGCGCCCTTCAGGATCTGGTCGGCGACGCGCTTCTCCTCCTTGATGTCGATGAAGCCGAAGCGGTTGGTGATCTGCCGGCCGACGAAGAAATTCCGCCACAGCGGCTGTTTCTCGGCGAGCGACTTGTCCTGGTAGACGGTCTCGATCGAGAGATCGTGGGCCATCCGAACCGAGTAGTCGGTGAGGTCGATCTCCTTGTTCCTGATGAAGATGCGGCCCGAGGTGGGCGGCATCACGCCGGTCATCACCTTGATCAGCGTGGATTTTCCGGCGCCGTTGTCGCCGATCAGGCCGACGATCTCGTTCCGCCCGATGGCGAGGTTGATGTCGCTGAGCGCCTGGATCGGCCCGAAGAACTTCTGGACGCGATCGAGCCGGACGACCGAGTCAAAAGCCTCGTCGACGCCGGCGCGCGCCGCGGTTTCGGACATTCCCGCTCTCTCCTCCCCCTTGGACCAGAAACGGACCGTTGACCGGTCTCGATCGTGAAAAAACCATAGTCTTTTCAGATGCTTACGTCAATCTTCCTTCGTTCCGGCCACAGGATGAAGGGCAGAATTTCATCATATTAAAGCAGCGGGGTGGGTCAAGCGGAAGCGGGAAAGAATCCGGATAACCGGCGGGATGGGCCGGCACGGCCGCCAAGAACGGTGGATCTGTCCCCGCTGTCTGCGCTGAAGAGCGCGGGGGATTGGCGCCGACGACGGCTCAGCCCTACGCTTGCACTCGGGCGGGAAGATGGCCGCTGGATGAACGGGGGAGGGGCGGATGGGACGCGAAGTACGGTGGGAGCGGATGTTCCCGGACGAGCTGGAGGCCGCCTTCGCCGAAGCGCCGGTGCTCTACATTCCCTACGGGCTCTGCGAGCCGCACGGGCCGCAGAACACGCTGGGCCTCGACGCGCTGAAGGCCCACGCCATCTGCCGGCGGGCGGCGGAGGCGGGTGGCGGCATCGTCGCCCCGCCGGACTACTGGCACATCCACGAGGTTGGCCACTATGCCGCCTGGGCGCGGCGCGAGGTGGGGGAGGTGGCGCGGAAATGGCTCACCGCCGTGCCGCCGTGGATCCACTTCAAGAACGTCTGCTACCACATCCGCGCCGCCGAGCAGATCGGCTTCCGGGCCGTGATCCTCTTCACCGGCCACTACGGGCCGAACTGGCAGGACCTGAAGACGCTCTGCGACCTGATCCAGCCGCGCGTCCGGGCGCGGCTCCATGGGCTGCCCGATTTCGAGGCGAACCTGCCGGGATTCGACGCCGACGGCCAGTCTTCCGGCGACCATGCCGGGCGGATCGAGACCTCGCTCCTGTGGTCGCTCGAGCCGGCTTGCGTCGATCCCGGCCGGCTGCCGCCGCTGCCGCTCGAGCCGGCGGGGGAGGCGGGGCGGTACTTCGCCATGGGGCGGGATGCGTTTCAGGCGAGCCGGCGGATCGGCGACCGCATGGTGGCCGACGAGGTCGCCTTCCTCGCGGCGAAATCGGCGGAGCTGCTCGCCGAATACGACCGCGCGCCGGAGCCCGAGGGGCCGCGGTTGCAGACTTTCGAGGATGTCGAGCGGTTCTGGGCGGAGGCCGTCGCGCCGGTGATGGCGACGTTCAAGTCGATGGACGGCTATGCGGAGATCACCGACGAGGTTGCGGCGATTCCGGCGGACTCGGTGTGGAAGGCGTCGGCAACCGGGCCGCTCCGGAGTTGAGCCGGCGCTGACCGGTGGCGATTCATGGAGGCGGGTCGCAACACCTCCCCAAAACCTCACCCAGATCGGAAAACCCGATCTGCGCGAGGTTTTGGCCCTCCCTCAAGGGGAGGGCTGGGCGTCGCGGGGACGGGGACGGCGGGAGTCATGCCCGCCGCACGGGGCAGCGAACGGGCAGCGAACGGGCGGTGGACGGCGCCGACGACGCGTGGAAGCACGCAGCCGACGGGCGCGACACGCCGTGCAACGGCGGCGACACGCGGACGACACGAGACGTGCTCCCGGTGTGCGGCGAATGCAATCATCGTATGAAAGGAAAGCGGCGGGGTAATCCGTCAGGCGGCTTTCAGCCGCGCCAGCTCCTCATCGAAGGCAAAGCGGAGCTGCCCGGCCTCTTCGTCCGGTAGCCAGCGGGTCATCTGCGGGAAGATGGTGCGATAGAGACGGAGGCGCGTCGGGTCCCAGGGGACCTCCGAGGCGGCCCTGGCCTCGGCGAGAATGCGATGCAGGCGCTGGCGTACATGCTCCGGGTCGGGGCTGTAGGCGACGGGAGCCTGATCGGGGTCGAACAGTTCGGGCGGGTCGTCGGGGAAGAGTTCAAGTTGCTTGCGCGGCATCGTCAGCTTGCCCGTCTTGGCGCAAACCAACCCTGCTCCGTCTTCTGGACCGAACCGGCGACCGAGAGGACCCGCAGCGTCTGCTCGATACGATCCCGGGCGCGCTTGCCCCTGGCGTCGCTGAAGCGGTTCGCGATGGCGTCGGGCTGCACCGGCCGGCCCTCGGCACGAAGCGCGACCAGAAGCTCGGCGGCGAGATCGTCCGGCGCCTTCGGCAGCGAGGGCAGGACAATGGGCCGTTCAAGGTCGGCCTCGATCTGCTCGGCACCGGCCTTCACCGCGACGCGGCCGATCTGGTATTCCGGCCGAAGCCAGCGAACGAGGCCCTGCGCTTCTTCGGCGGCGCGCTCCTTGTTGAGGGCGACGAGGCGGGCGAGAATTTCCTGATCGGAAAGGTCCGCAGGCCAGCCATAGGCATCCGCGACAGCGGCATCGATTCTGTTGTGCAGTTCATGGATCACGCCGACACGACCTTCCTCGTAGATGATCTTCTCGTTGTCGGTGAGCGGCTCCCCGGTGACAAGCTTCTCTCGGACATTGTAGAGCTTGGTCATGGTCAGGAAGTCGCGCTTGGCGATGACATCCTTACGGAGGACGTCGAGCTCTTCGGCGAGATGGCGGATTACGGCTTTTTGAGCCTCAGCGGCATCGGGAAATGGGAAATTGTGGAATATTAAAGAGCTGTTGTAACGGGGACGATCTTCTAGTGTGCCTCCTGCGGCAAGACTCCATAGCTGGTGAAAACGAGCGGACAAGACTCCGAGGAAGAATGCATCGTCAAGCGCAATGGCTACGATCATATGATCAGGAAGCGTCCCTGAACTGATAAAGGAAAAGAGGCGATACTTTGCCGTCTCTGTAGTTCCCAAATACCGCGTCACTCCGGCGACAGCCGCCCGAAGCGCTGGACGATTGCGGCCAAAAAGCCACCAGCGTTCATGGAAAGTTCTATCTCGTGCAACTTTGCGCTGTGGGAGCACGCGCGAGATAAGTTGCTGATAGATCTGTGGATGGTCACGTCGTACCTCATCCTCCGTCATCCCATATGTGTCGATGACATATTCACCGTGGAACCTTTCGGTCAGATCGGATCCGTGCAGAAATCTCCTCACTAACGGGCTCGAGTGTGTTGACTCGCCAGCTTGAGCTATCTCGTGCGCGCTCAACCGAAATCCCTTCGCGGCGAGCATGACCCCATTCCACGAAAGGTGTTCATTCGCTCGAAGCGGCTTCGATCGAGTCACGTCCGCACCGATTGTCAAGTCTGCTCCAATTACGCCGAGGTTCTCTTCGAGCAGAATCGTCGGCGTATCCGTCTTCAAACCTGACTCGGCGATAACATTGAGCAATCGACCTGTGCCATTCGGCGCACCTGCCTCGGCAACAGTCATCGCAATCCGAACGTTAGCTTTCTTGGCGCCTTTCACCCAGGGATGGTCGGGTATCGCGAACGCGATCCGAACGGGCTTCTCCGAGAACATGTGGCGCTCGAGCACTCGCCGAGAGAATTTTTGCACCAAGGAGTTTGTTGTGATGAATCCGAAACGCCGCAGTGATGTTCCTCTGCGCGTCAACAACTCTGCGGCCTTGTCCCACCAGAACATCACGAAGTCAGCCGATTTGAATGAGTGCCCTCGGCTCGCCCAAAGGGCCTCCGCGTAACCGTCGCCAACCGCATTGCGTAGTTCAGCGCCTTTCCCGATGAACGGCGGATTTCCCACGATGAACTCGGCCTCCGGCCATGCAGCCGGTCGTGGGTTAACGTAGCGGTAGACCGGGAGCTTTGCGTCCGGGTCAGGGATGGCCTCGCCGGTGATGGGGTGCAGCTTGACCGCGTCGGGGTCCTGCCGCGTGATCGGCCGGCCGTGTTCGTCGCGGAGCAGTTCCTCCTTGTCGTAGACGAGGAGCGCGTCCTGATGCCGGATCGTGCCGGTGTCCTTGAGGATCGGCTCCGTGGGCATGGCCCGGCCAAAGGTGGCGAAGTGCCATTGCAGGTAGCCGATCCAAATGACCAGCTCGGCAATGGCAACGGCGCGCGCGTTCTTCTCCAGACCGTAGAATTGCTCCGGGCTGACCGTGTGGCGGTCGTATTGTAGGGCGTATTGCGTGTCGCCAAGGTCGGCGAGGACGTTGAGGACATCGCCCTCCAACTCCTTCATCAGCTTCAATGAGACGTAGAGGAAGTTGCCCGTGCCGCAGGCGGGGTCGAGGACGCGGGTGGCGCAGAGCTTCTGGTGGAAGGCGCGGACCACCTCCTGTGCGGCGGCCTGTTTCCCTTCGAGCCAGAGGCCGATCGCCTCGGTCTCGGCCGCTTCCCAATCGGCCCGGAGCGGCTCGATGATGGTCGGCACCACCAGCCGCTCGACATAGGAGCGCGGGGTGTAGTGGGCGCCCAGTTCGGCGCGCTCCTTCGGGTCGAGCGCCTGCTCCAGCAGCGTGCCGAAGATCGCCGGCTCGACGTTCCGCCAGTCACGGCCGGCGGCCTTGGACAGAAGCTCAAGCTCGTCCTCAGTGATCTCGACCACCGGCTTGTCGTGGAAGAGGCCGCCGTTGAACTTGCGGATGTCTTCCTGGATTGCGGCGGAATGCCCACTCGCATCCATGAGATGGAAGAAGTCGCGCGCGGCGACATGAAAGCGGGCGGCCTTACCGCGATACATCTCGATGAGGCGCTGGAAGCCCTTCTGCGGAAGGAGGCCGACATCCTCGGCGAACATCGCGAAGATGCACTGCATCAGGAACATCGCGACCCGGCCCGCCCAGATCGCTTTCTCCGTGCGGCCTTCCTGCGGCCCGCGGGCCTCCATCGATCGCGTGATGAGGGCGAGGAACTGGGCGATCTCGTTGGTGACTTCGGCGGAGCGAACCGCGGGGTCGAGGGAAGAGGGGTCTTCCCAGACCGCCTTCAGGCGAGCGCGAACGGCCTCGTCGCGAAGGTCCTCGAGGAAGATGCGGAAGCGGTTGCGGTCGGGGAAGGGCGTGTAGTTTTGCCTTGCCGGGAGAAATCGGACCACAGCTCGATGCAATGGCCCACATCGACGACGACGAGGAACGGGGGCCATTCGTCGAGCGCGCGAGCATAGCCTTCGGCCTGTCGTTTGGCGGCGCGCATGACCTTATCCCAGCCGTCCGTGGTGGGGATCGGCTTTCTTTGCCTCGTGCCGCCGAGGTCCAGCAGGAGCTGCGGAGCAAGCTCGCCGTCGGGCATGCGCTTGCCCGACTGCTTCGCCTCGAGAACGAAGCGATCCTTCTTGTAACAGTCGATGTAGCCGGGGGTTGAAGTGTCGTCGTCGTGCCTGAACGCGACGCGGCGCTCGAAAGTGTAGGAAAGGTCGCTGCCGTGCAGCCCCGGCGGCTCGACGCCGATGAGGGTGCAGATGTCGCGAATGAAGTTCTGGTAATCGGCGCGCTCACTGATCGGCGCGACCGACCAGCGGTTGAGGAAAGTCTCGGCATCCATGCGGCGGCAGGTCTCCCGCCGCAAAGGTATTTGGCCTGCATCGCCCCCGCAACTCATTCGTTCGGGTCAGTCCCCCTCACCCCGGCCCTCTCCCACAAGGCTATGAGGTTCACACCTCTTCGTCTCGCAAGGTCGGGTGCGCACATCGACACGCCCTCGATGGCGCAGAAGTCCCGCCCCTCTCCCAACGGGAGAGGGGGTGTGCTGCATGAGCGTCAGACTTGGTGTGACATCGAAGCCGACCTCCAGCCCCGACGAGAAAAGTGTGAACCTCGTAGCCCACAAGGGGAGAGGGGGGAGGCGGGACGGTCAGGGACGCGACTATGGCGATGGCGGGTCGCAGATACAGAAGACAAGACGAGCCTTCATCCGATCATTCCCGCGCGTGCGCCTGTGAAGGATTGCGGAGCGTTCCGGGTGAGGTACCGGCGTACGCTCAAAGGCCGCGAACGAAAAGAAGGCGACCCGCCCCACCCGCGCACGCGGGCATCCAGTTTTTTCAAGGGCATAGGTGGGTAGATGCCAAGGCTGGATCCCCGCGTGCGTGCGCGGGGATGAGCGGGTGTTGGGGGCCGCGGTCCGTCGACCAAGGCGCGCGGCGCTCCCGGCGGGTCACAGGGTCAGGAACAGGCGTCGCGCCCCGCGGTCAGTACTTGGTGCCTGGCGTCTCGGCGATCGCCCATTTGCGCGCTTCCTTCGGCATCGGCGGGTAGCCGGTGACCTTCGGCTCGGCGCCCTCGATGTCGAGGAGGTAGCGCTGGGCGGCGTTGGTCCGCTCGAGGAGTTCCGGCGTGACGTGGTCGCGCTCGACGAGCTGCTGGGGGATGTCCCTGCGGCCGATGAAGAGGTGGAGGACGCGGCGCGGCTTGCCGCTGAAATTGGTGGTGCCGCCGTGCCAGAGGCAGGCGTTGATGACCGCCACCGAGCCGGCCTTGCCGGTGACGTGGAACTCGCCCGGATAGGTCGCGATCGGGTCCTGCGGCACCTTCGGCAGCGTCGCGGCGTCGACCTCGATGGTCTTCAGCTCGTTCATGTTGATGTCGGGAACGTTGATCGGGGACCATTTGTGCGAGCCGGGGACGACCCGGGTCGGGCCGTTCTCCTCGGTCATGTCGTCGAGCATCACCATGCTGTTGACGCCGCGCCAGTCGGTGGCGTGGACGCGCGGCAGGTCGCTGTGCAGGTGCTGCTGGCCGGTGCCCTTGCCGGGGCTGCGCTCGTTGAGCGAACCGACGTGGATTTCGCCGAGGAGCAGATGGGCGGCGGCAAGCGTCGGGGCGCAGGTGAGGCAGCGGTCGAAGGCGGCCGACTTGTTGAACAGGTTCGACAGGCGGCTCGCGCCGGGCTCGATGTGGACCTCGTGGCCGCCGAACTCGCCCTCGATCGCCGACAGCCGGTCGACCTCGTCGCGCATCTCGGCGACCTCCGCCGGCGAGAAGACGTTCTCGACGATGAAGAAGCCCTGCTCGTCGAAGGAGCGGCGCTGCTCGTCGGTGAGGATGTCGACGGAAATTCCCAGTTCAGCCAGTGCCTCTGCGGTATTCATCGCTGCTTCCTCCTCATTCTTCCATTGGGCCGCTTGTTGCGGCTGCTTGTGGCGAAACCTTGCCCGACGGTCGCTGTTCGAGAGCGATCACGCCGGACCATCCTACCGGGCTTTGGGCCGGGCCAGCAACGTGTAGGGTGATGCGAACACGGCTTTCGGCCGGCGGACCAGTATCCGGGCCGGTGTGCGGGACGCGGACCTACGGCGCGGCTACGGGATGATACGTGGCGGGGGCCGCGGTTTTCATGCGATGAGGGATCGCTTACCATTGCCGTGGTAATTCGCGTGGCGCCCGCGCGGTCAAGGGCGCAGTGACGCGGCCGGCGATAAGGTGGGCGCGACAGGCGTCAAGACCGACGCGAGGAGGGGAAACATGAAGAGACTACGATCCGTACTGGCGATGGCGGCCATCGGAGCGGCCGCGATGGCCTTCGCCGCGCCGGCTCAAGCGGCCACGATCAGCTTCGCCGACGCCATGTCGATCATGGCGCGCGACTGCGGCGCCGACGTCCAGAAGCACTGCAAGGGCGTGCCGCTCGCCAATAACGGCGTCGGCGAGTGCCTGGTCGCGAACCAGGCGAAGGTGTCGCCGGTCTGCATCCAGACGCTTGCCGCCGTGCGCGCCTCGCTCGCCGCGCGCATCGAAGCGCAGGACAACGTGCTCAAGGTCTGCCGCGGCGACGCCAACCGGCGCTGCCAGGGCGTGGTCAAGAGCGATGCGCATACGCTCGACTGCCTGCTCAAGGCGGCGAACCACGTCAGCAAGAAATGCAACGCGGCGATCACCAATGCAGGCTGGCGCTGAGATGAGACAGATCGGGGAGGCAGGAATGCGGTTCCGCAGGCTCGGCGGCGCGATCGCCGGCATAGTGATGATCTGGTCCGGCGGCGCCGTGGCGCAAGGCATCACCGAGGTGCAGATCATCAACGGCCTGCAGGGGCCGGCGGTGACGGTGGTGGTCGATCCCGCCGCGCTGATGGCCGAGGTCAACGCCAATGTCGGCAAGGGCGCGGCGGGGCTGCCGACCTGGGCCCAGCTCGCGAGCCTCACCCAGCTCGTCGTCGACATCGAGTTCGAGTACAACTCGACCGCCATCGTGCCGAGCTCGTACCGCACGCTCGGCGCCATCGCCGACGCGCTCCACCATCCGCTCCTCGCCCGCTACAAGTTCCTCGTCGTCGGCCATACCGACGCGACCGGCGGGGCGGACTACAACCTCAAGCTCAGCCTCCAGCGGGCCGAGGCGATCCGCGCCGCGCTCAACACCACCTTCACGGTGGCGCCGGGGCGGCTGTTCGCGGTCGGCGTCGGCGAGGAGCTGCCGCTCGATCCGGGCAACCCCGACGGGGCGGTCAACCGCCGGGTCCAGCTCATCAATATCGGCGAGGCGAGGTAGGGGCGGGACGTCGACGAGGCGCGCGGCCTTGCGGGGCCGCGCGGAGCGGGCCTAGGGTCGGTCGATGGATGAGACCGAAACCCTGACGCGGCTTGGACTGGCGCTCGCGATCGGCTTCCTGATCGGGGTCGAGCGCGGCTGGCGCGAGCGCGAGGAGAAGGAGGGCGACCGGGCCGCAGGGCTGCGCACCTTCGCCCTGATCGGGCTGTTCGGCGGCGTCTGGGGGCTGCTCACGCGGGTCGTCGGGCCGGTGCCGATGGGGTTCGCGTTCCTGGCGCTGGCCGGGGCGGTGACGCTGTTCCGCTGGCGGGAGGTGCAGCGCGAGGGCACCTTCGGCATGACCACGCTGGTCGCCGCCTTCCTCACGTTCGCGCTCGGGGCGCTGGCCGTGCTCGGCGACATGGTCGCGGCGGCGGCGGCGGGGGTGGCGACGGTGGTGCTGCTCGCCGCAAAGGAGTGGCTCCACGGGTGGATCCGGGTGCTCACCTGGGCCGAGCTCCGCGCCGCGCTGATCCTGCTGGCCATGACCTTCGTCGCCCTTCCGGTGCTGCCGGACCGGGGTTTCGGGCCATACGAGGCGCTCAATCCGTACCAGCTCTGGCTGATGACGATCGTCATCGCCGGCGTATCCTTCATCGGCTATGTCGCCACCAAGATCGCCGGGGAGCGTTACGGTTCGCTGATCGCAGGCACGGCCGGGGGCCTCGTCTCCTCGACCGCGGTCACCCTCGACTTCGCACGGCGCACGCGCGCCGCGCCGCATCTGTGGCGGCCCTACCTCTCCGGCGGGCTGGCCGCATCGACGGTGATGTTCGCGCGGGTGATCGTCGTCGTGGCGCTGTTCGGTCCGGGTCTCATCCGGGCGGTCGCGCCCGCGCTCGTCGCGGCGGCGCTGGTCTCGGCGGGGGCGGCGCTCGTCCTCAACCATTCGTTCGCGCGGCGCATAGGGGCAAGCGAAGGGGAGGGCGAGGCGGTGGTGCGGAACCCGTTCGAGCTCCGCTTCGTGCTCGGCTTCGCGGCGCTGCTGGCGGCCATCCTCGTCCTCACCCGCATTGCCACCGACCATTTCGGCGGCGCCGGCAACATCGCGCTCGCGGCGGTGACCGGGCTTGCCGATGTCGATGCGATCACGCTGTCGATGACGCGGCTCGCGGACGGCCCGGAGGCGGGCACGGCGGCGATCGCGATCCTCGTTGCCGTCGTCGCCAATTCGGCGTCGAAGGCGGTGCTGGCGCTCACGGTGGGCGGCGGCCGCTTCGGCCTCGGCTATGCCGGGATCACGCTCGCGGCGCTGGCGGCGGGAGCCGTGGCGGCGGTGCTCACGGGCTGATGGCGGTGCTGCCTTCGCCGCGCGCACTCGTCGGGCTTTCGCCGAAGCGGGCGCGGAACTGGCGCGTGAAGTGCGAGATGTCGGAGAAGCCACAGTCGAACGCGATGTCGCTGACCCGAAGGCTGGCGTTCGCCGGATCGGCGAGCAGGTCGCGGGCGTGATCTAGACGCAACCGCCGGAGCTCCTCGCCGAAGCGGGCGCCCTCGCCCTCGAAGATCACCTGTAGGTAACGCACGGAAATGCCGAGATGGCCGGCACAGGCGGCGACGTCGTAGCCGGGGTCGGTGAAATGGGCCGCCATGTGCGCGCGTCCGGCGGCGGCGCGTGCGGGGCGGAGGCCCTCGCCCGGCGGCGCGCATAGCGAGGCCTCGGGGGCGGCGATGGCATGGACGGCGATTTCCGCAAGGTGGCGGCCGGCGATATCCGAAACCTGCGGCGGGACGTCGGCGCCGGCCTGATTGAGCGTCGACAGGTAGGCGCGGACGAGATCGAAGCCGAGCCGCGACGGACGGACGGCGAGCCCCTTTCGGTGGCTGATGTCCGGCGCAAAGAATTCGAGAAGACCCGGCGCAGCGAGGATGGTCAGGAACGCACCCCCCGAGGCAGTGCCGAACCACCCCGTCCGGTCCGATGCCAGGATGGTGGCCTCACCCCGGCTCACCCTAATGCTCCGTCCGCCCTGCTGGCCGCCGAAACGGCCGGCGAGGGGAAAGACAAGGCCGAGTCGGTCGTCGCCATCATCGATCAGCGGACGGGTGCGCACGACGCGATAGGGCGTACTCTGGATCACCGCCACCTGCACCCCGCCATAGGACCGGGCGCGCATCCTGAGGCGAAAGGGCGTGTCCGGGGACACCTCCAGTTCGACCTTGAGGGCCTTCCGCCCGTATTCCTCGCTGGCGAAGCCGCGCCGGTCGCGCTCGGCGAGGGCCGCGCTGTCGAAGACGACCGGAAGATGCCCGAACATGACCACCGTCCCGCTAAGGGAAAGGCCCCGGAACAATCACTACCTGTCATTCCCGGGCCCGGCAACGTTCGCGTTTTTGGCCAAGCCGGCTGTTCGCCTGCGGGCAAGACACTCGAGAAGGCCTGCCATAGGCTTTGCCCATCGCCGCTCGTCACAAGTGGAGAGAAGTCGATGAATCGGAAATCCCTTCTACCTGCTTCGGAACAATCATGGCTGCGTTCATTGTCGCCGTCGCGGCACTGCCGGTGAACGCCATCGAGGAGCGCGTGCGCGAGTGCGCCTGCAACTCCGGTTTCGGTTTTCGCATGGCGGACGCGGATGATTTCGTCTGGGCAGATAGGGCGTCGCGTCAGATCATCGTGGAAGAGAACCGGAACCACGCCGCGAGCCATGTCGACGAGAATGTCGACTGGACCTGCAAGTCCGGCTTCGTCTGGCGCGATGCCTTCAACGGCGACGGCGTCTGCGTCACTCCCGCGTCCAGGTCCAGGGTGCACGCAGAAAATCGGCGGCACAGGGACCAGAACACCAGGTTCGAGGTGCAGGACCCGCACTCGCACTGCCACCTGCAATAGACCGGGCCAGCGGCCGGCAGAGGCTTCGTGCCCCTGCCGGGATTTTCGACTGCAGCAAGCAGGGCGCCCATGTCGCCCTTGACGCCAACTTCAACGCGAGAGGGACACCATGTGTGCCACGTGCGGGTACGTCGGCCTGACGGTCGGTTCGAGCATCACCCACGAGGCGGTGGCAGCCCTCAAGGCGAGCCTGCACGGCGGTCATGCGCCGCAGGAGCCGCTGCCGGACGTCACCTACAAGAGCTGGCATGGCTTCGATGACTCCACGACAGTGGCGGGAGCACGCTATAGCGGCCGCATCGATTCGCCGGGCGACGTCGACTGGATCGCGATCGACCTCGTCGCCGGCGTGACCTACACGTTCAACCTTGGTCCGGGGGCGCGAAACGCGGACACGCTTTTCGACACGACGCTCGGCCTCTACGACGCAGCCGGCACGCTGCTCGCATTCAACGACGATGTCGGCGAGACGGCCATCTACTACCCCGGGGTCGGCGGCCTCGCCAATCCCTGGAACTACTACTCCTTCATCGAGTTCACGCCGACCGAGACCGGGACCTACCATCTCGCGGCCGGCACCTTCGACAATGGCGGCGGCAGCGCCGTCGGCAACTACGTGCTCACGGCCTTTGCCGGCGACCTGCCGGGCGACGGGAGCACCCCGGCGCGGCTGCAGGTCGGCGGGGCCAGCGTGACCAGCAGGCTCGACTACAGCGGCGATACCGACAGCTTCGCGGTGAGGACCGTGGCTGGAGAATACTACACCGCGTCGGTCACCTGGAGTGGCGGCGACTACGGCCAGTTCGTGGTCCCCCTCATCGAGGCCCACGGCGCCGATGGCGCCGTGATCGGCAGCACCACGAATTTCCAGGGCTCCCTGACCACTCAGGTCACGTTTCGAGCGAACGCGTCGAAAACCTGGCTCACCGTCGCGAGCGAGTATCCCGGCTACGATGTGGGACAATATTCACTCCATATCGAGGTCGCGTCACCCGTCGACGCAATCGAGATGGCGTGGGAATTCTCGCTTCCTGCAGCCGTGAATGTCTTCTTTGCGCAGAATGCAGACGTCACGAACAACTTTGGGGATAGCTTTTTTGCCCCGGCGTGGACATCGGACGAGGTGAACACGGCCGTCCAAGTGTTCCAGCAATATTCCGAGATCATCGACGTAACATTCACAATCGTCGACGATCCGTCGCTCGCACATCTTGTGATGGTCAAGCAACCCGATGCGGATATATACGAAGGATCCGCTTGGCCTTTTGAATATGGCCCTACTGAAATCGACGGTCTTCTCTACAATGTCGATCTGTTGACACTGTATCCGGATGCGTTTGGAGTGAGCCAGACCATCTTTGCACCAGGCAGTTTTGCTGAGCAAATAATCCGCCACGAGCTCGGTCACCATCTCGGACTCAGCCACCCCCACTTGCAGGGAGACGGCGGCGCATATGTGCCCGGCCTGCTCTCGGTGCTCGCGCTCGAGCACGGCGACTTCGGACTGGGCCAGAACGTGTACACCGCAATGGCCTACAAGCCGGGCTTCTCCGAGAAGGACGGCTTCACGTATCTTGCCGTCGGCTCGGGAAGCGGGACCTATGAGCACGGCTACCCCTCCACGCCGATGGCCCTCGACATCGCCGCCCTGCAGCAGACCTACGGTGCCAACACCACGACCCGGACCGGCGATGACACCTATGTGCTGCCCGAGGTGAATGCCCCCGGCACCGGATACGTCTGCATCTGGGACAACGGCGGCATCGACACCATCGCGGCGGCGGCAACCAATACCGCGGGAGTGACGATCGACCTCAGGGCGGCGACCCTGAAATACGAGCCGATCGGCGGCGGCGCGGTATCGTGGGCGCATGGCGTCTGGGGCGGCTTCACGATCGCCAACGGCGTGGTTATCGAGAACGGGATCGGCGCGGCCGGCAACGACCGCCTGGTCGGCAACGAGGCGGCCAATCGGCTGGAGGGCGGGGCCGGCGACGACGAAATCGGCGGCGGCGCCGGCGACGACCGGCTGTTCGGGGGCGCCGGCAACGACCGCCTGTTCGGCGATGTCCTGCCGGGCAGGCCGTCCGGCATCGGCTTCGGCAGCGGACTCATCGTCAGCCCGGCGGGAGCCGACAACAACACGTTCGAGACCGCGTGGGACATCACCAACGAGTTCGCGCTCTTCGCCGATCCCGACATCGCTGACGCGACGACGGTCCCCCATGTCACCATCAAGGGCACCGGCGACTTCTCGATGGACATCTTCAAGATCACGCTGGCGAAGGGGGCGACCCTTACCATCGATATCGACCACACGACCGGCGGCTTCGATGCGGGCGTCGGAATCTCCAGGGGGGACGGCAGCAATTTCGCGATCTTCAACGACGGCCTGGTGACCGAGGGCGCCGGCGGTTCCGTTAGCCAGGTCGACTCGTTTGGCACCTTCACGGCCTGGGATGGCGGCACCTACTACATCGTCGTACGCGATGCGATCTTCCCCGATGTCGCCACAGGCCAGAGCTACGAGTTGCATGTCTCGGTCGCGGCGACGACCGACGCCGTCGGCTCGGGCGCGGGCAACGACTACCTCGACGGCGGCGACGGCGACGACTATCTCGACGGCGGCCCCGGGCGCGACACCATGATCGGCGGCAAGGGCAACGATACGTTCGTCGTCGACAATATCCGGGACCGGGTGATCGAGAAGAAGAACGGCGGCCTGGACACCATCCTGAGTTCGGTCAGCCTCGACCTCGGCAAGTTTGCCGAACACGTCGAGAACCTGACGCTGACCGGCAACGCCGACCTCTTCGGCCATGGCAACAATCTCGCCAACGCGATCACCGGCAATCGCGGCGACAACCGCCTGAAGGGCGAGGCCGGGGATGACGATCTCGCGGGCGGGGCTGGGTACGACCGGCTCGAGGGCGGATCGGGCAACGACCGGTTGTCAGGCGGAACGGGCGACGATCAGTTGGAGGGCGGGTCAGGCAACGACTGGCTCGATGGCGGGCCGGGCCGGGACTGGCTGGTGGGCGGATCGGGTAGCGACAAGTTCTACTTCGGCGATGCGCTCGGCCCGGGCAATGTCGACACGATCATCGACTTCAAGCGCCATGACGACCGCATCCTTCTCGACCACGACGTGTGCCTCGGGCTCTCCGTCGGCTCGCTGCTCTCATCGGCGTTCAAGCTGCTCGGCTCCGGTTCGAAAGTCGATGGCAACGACCGCATCCTCTACAACGCGCGCAGCGGCGACCTGTCCTTCGACCAGGACGGCAGCGGCAAGGCCTACGATGCGATACGCTTCGCCACCATCGCCAACAAGGCAAGCCTGAGCGCTGGCGACTTCCAGATCGTTTGAGCGGCGTGCGGAGGGAACTCCTGGCGCCAGCGACTTCCTGTGATATTGGTCATAGTGCCGCTAGAATTTCGGTCATAATACGAAATGACGGAAATTATGACGGAACGTGGATGAGGTGGCAGGAGGCGTTTCGAGACGCCCCTGCCACCGGTCGGCCGCTTCCGCCAGGCGCAAAGCGGAGATCTCCATGGCCAAGATCAAGGGCAACAAGAAGGACAACACCCTCAAGGGAAAGAAGAAGAACGACAAGATCCTGGGCCTCGCCGGCGACGACCAGCTCCTCGGCAACGGGGGCAACGACAAGCTCTATGGCGGCGACGGCGACGACACGCTTTACGGCGGGGACGGCGAGGACAAGCTGTTCGGCGGCTCGGGTGACGACGTGCTCTACGGCGGAGCGGGCTACGACATCCTCAACGGCGGCGATGGCAACGACGTCATGCACGCCGGCGAGGGGACCGCCATGTTCATCGGCGGGGCCGGGATCGACACCGTCAGCTACGCCAAGGCCACGCACGGCGTGAGCATCGAACTGCTCATCATGACCGACACGTTCGGCGGGATTCAGGACGCCTTCAGCGGCATCGAGAACATCGACGGGACGGCCTTCAGCGACACGATCGAAGGCGATGCTGCGGCCAACCATTTCCGAGGACTTGGCGGCAACGACTACCTCAAGGGCGGCGACGGCAACGACATCCTCGACGGCGGCGACGGCAACGACCAGATCTACTGGGACAAGGGGGCCGACCGGCTCATCGGCGGGAGCGGCCGTGACTCGCTGGTCTACGAGAAGGCGCCATCGGGGGCGGTGATCAACCTCGCCACCGGCAAGGGGGGCGGTTCGGCGGCGGGCGACACGTTCTCGGGATTCGAGGTCGTTTACGGGACCAAGTTCGGCGATACGATCACCGGCACGGGAATCGCGGAGACGCTGTTCGGCTGGTTCGGCAACGACACGATCCATGGCGGGGGAGGGAACGACATCCTCGACGGCGGCGAGGGCGCCGACAAGCTCCATGGCGGGGACGGCAACGACCGGCTGATGGCGGGAGAAGACGCGGCAGCGGCGGACCAGCTTTTCGGCGGCAATGGCAGCGACTGGGTGGACTATTCCGATGCGGGGGCGGCGGTCACGGTCAACCTCCGCACCGGCCTCGGCAGCCAGCGCGCGGCGGGCGACACCTATGACAGCATCGAGAACGTCGAGGGCTCGGATTACGACGACACGCTTATCGCCGGGCTGAACGGCCGGGCCCAAGGCGGCTGGGGCGATGATTACATCTACGACAATGTCGGCACCGAGATCCTGCGCGGCGGTCGCGGCGCCGACTATCTCAGCGACAACTTCCTCGGGATCGGCGAGGACGGGCTTCGCGACTACTTCGTGCTGGAGGTCGGGCTCGGCATGGACACGATCGACGGATTCACCAAGAGCTCGGGGGCGAACGGCGACCGGTTCTGGCTGCAGGAGGGGCAGTTCAACATCGCTCACAATTCCAACGGCACGCTGGTGGCGGGCCAGATCCTGAACACCAACAATTCCGTGGCGACCACCGCTTCGCATCGCCTGATCTTCGACAGCGATCCCGGCGACCGCATCCTCTATTACGACGCAGACGGAAGCGGGTCGGCCTACGCGCCCGTGGCGATCGCCAAGATCAACAATTACATCGGGATCGAGAACTACGACTTCCTGGTGGTCCCCGACCTGTGATCGGGGGGGCGAAACGCGGCGCTACCGGGCCCAGGCCGGCGGGTCGGGATCGAGCGCCGCGGTCTCCTTCGGCGAGGAGAGGACGATGAGGGTCTCGGTGCGCTCGATACCATCGACCGTCTTGACGACATTGCCGAGGAAGGCCTCGAGCATCCGCGTGTTCCGGACCCTGACCTTCATCAGGTAGTTCCACGCGCCGGTGACGTGGTGGCACTCGAGCACCGCCGGCTCGTCGGCGACGCGCGCGAGGAAGCGCGCCTCGACGCCGGGGTTGCTCCAGCCGACGAAGACGAAGGCGAGCAGGTCCAGGCCCAGGGCTTCCGGCGCGACGCGAACATGGGTGCCGGTGATGACGCCGCGTTCGACCAGCTTCCGAACCCGCTCGTTGACCGAAGATACGGCGAGGCCGACCGCCCGGCCGAGTTCGGCATGCGGGGTGCGCCCGTCCGCCTGGAGGAGCGTCACCAAAGTCCGGTCGATGGCGTCGAGTTCGGTCATGGCGTCCGGGGCCGGGAAGGAGTTCGTGTCGAGTCTCCCGTGAATCGCGAGCCTAGCAACCCACTCGCGGTTCACAAGGGCGCTACGGCTCTGCTATCTGTCTCGCCGCAGGACACACCACACACTGTCATCCCCGGCGAGCGCCGAAGGCGTGAGATAAGGGAAGCCAGTAAACGATGCCGGCTCAGAACGAATCAGGGCGTCGTTTGCTGGGTCCCCGCTTTCGGGGATGACAGTTGGAGTGGGATGACAGGAAGGGTTGCGATGACAAGGTTCGGCTTTGGCTCGACCTGATCGGAATCGGCTCTGGAGCGAGACACGGGTGTGGCGGGGAAAGTCGGAATGGCCCGGAACGGGGGCGGCAAGGGCAAAGGTTCGGGGAAAGGCAAGGCGGGAAAGCAGCGGGCAAAGGACAGCAGGAAGGGGAAACCGCTACCGGACCTGGGCCCGGGCGCGATGCCGGCGCTGCTCTCGGCCGGCGACGCGCGGGGACCCGACTTCATCTGCATCGGCGCGCAGAAGGCCGGTTCGCTTTGGCTTTTCGACCAGCTCGCCTTCCATCCCGGCTTCTGGATGCCGCCGATCAAGGAGCTCCACTATCTCGACCGAGGCAAGCGCTTCCTCCGCTTCGTCCGGCCTCTCCACGAGCGAGCGAGCCGGAGCCTCCGCTCGGCGAACCGGCATCGGGCCCGCGCCCATGAGCGGCCGCTCCTGCCCGAGGATATCGGCTGGCTCGAGGCGCGGATGTGGCTCCTCGGCAGTTCGTTCGACCTCGACCTCTATGCGCGGCTCTTCAACCCGCGCGGCGACCGCCTTTCCGGCGACATCTGCCCGCCCTACGCGATCATTCCCGAGGACGAGGCGCGGGCGGTGCGCGACCGTTTCCCCGAGGCGCGGATCGTCTATCTGGTCCGCGACCCGATCGAGCGCCTGTGGTCGCAGTACTGCATGATCCTCCGGCGAAGACCGCAGGATGAGCCGGAGTCGCTCGACACGGTGAAGGCCTTTCTCAAGCGCGGCACCGGCCGCGAGCATTCGGCCATTCGGGCCGCGGTCGAGCGGTGGCGGAACGGACCGGACGATCCGCGGTTCGGGCTGTTCTTCTTCGACGATCTCAAAACCGACGCGGCGGGGCTCCGGCGCCGCATCCTCACCTTCATCGGCGGCGACCCGGACGTGAAGAGCGCCGGGCTGCCGGCCGACCACAACCGCAAGGCCGCCAATGCCAAGATCGAGATGACGCCGGCGGTGCGGGACCATCTCGCCGGGGAGTTCGCCGAAGAGATTCGCTACGCGGCGACGGAACTGGGCGGGCCGGCGAAGGGCTGGGCGGAGAAGTACGGGGTGTAGGGGGAAATGCGCTGGATGTCCGGTTCTAGGTGCTTCGAGGCTCGCGCTTCGCGCTCGCACCTCAGCATGAGGGTGGTTAGTGTCCGCCAACAGCGAAGGCAGCCTCCCTCCTCATCCTGAGGCGCCCGGTCGCGGAGCGACCGGGCCTCGAAGGACGCATGAGGTTTGTCCAATGGGCGATTGTGAGACAGTCACGCCACGTGCGGCGTAGAAAGAACGGGCAAGGGGGAAGCGTCCGGCATGTTCCGAAAAGTACTGATCGCCAACCGCGGCGAGATCGCCGTCCGCGTCATGAGGACGGCGCGGCGGCTCGGCATCGCCACGGTCGCCGTCTACAACGATGCCGACCGCGATGCGGTGCATGTGCTCGCCGCCGACGAGTCGGTGCATATCGGGCCGCCACAGGCCGCGGCGTCGTATCTCGTCATCGACAGGATCGTGGAGGCCTGTCTGTCGACCGGCGCCGACGCGGTGCATCCCGGCTACGGCTTCCTGTCGGAGCGGGCCGAGTTCGCCGAAGCGCTGAAAGCGGCGGGCATCGCCTTCATCGGACCGAACGCGCATGCGATCGCCGCCATGGGCGACAAGATCGCCTCGAAGAAGCTCGCGACGGCGGCGAAGGTGTCGACCGTGCCGGGCCATCCCGAGGCTGTGGCGACGGAGGCGGAGGCGGTGGCGGCCGCGATCGCGGTCGGCTTCCCGGTGATGATCAAGGCCTCGGCCGGCGGTGGCGGCAAGGGCATGCGCATCGCCTGGACCGTCGAGGAGGTGGGCGAGGGATGGAGCCGGGCGCGCTCGGAGGCGCAGTCGAGCTTCGGCGACGACCGGGTGTTCATCGAGCGCTTCGTCGAGAGCCCGCGACATGTCGAGATCCAGGTGCTCGGCGACAAGCACGGCAACGTCGTCCATCTCGGCGAGCGCGAATGCTCGGTGCAGCGGCGGAACCAGAAGATCGTGGAGGAGGCGCCGTCGCCGGCGGTGGACGCGGCGCTCCGGGCCGCGATGGGGGCCGAGGCCGTCGCGCTGGCGAAGGCCGTCGGCTACGATTCCGCCGGTACGGTCGAGTTCATCCTCGGGCCGGACAAGCGCTTCTACTTCCTCGAGATGAACACGCGGCTCCAGGTCGAGCACCCGGTGACGGAACTGGTCACCGGCATCGACCTCGTCGAGCAGATGATCCGGGTGGCGGCCGGCGAGCCGCTGTCCATGCGGCAGGAGGACGTGACGTTCAGCGGCTGGGCGATCGAGTCGCGGCTCTATGCCGAGGATCCCTATCGGGGGTTCCTGCCGTCGATCGGGCGGCTCAACCGCTACCGCCCGCCGAAGGAGGGCCGCGACGGCGAGGTGACGGTCCGGATCGACTCCGGCGTCGAGGAGGGGTCGGAGATCTCGCTCTGGTTCGACCCGCTGATCGCCAAGCTCGTCACCCACGCCCCCGACCGGGCGCGGGCGGTCGAGGCGATGGCCGACGCGCTCGACAATTACGAGATCGACGGCGTGGCGCATAACCAGCCGTTTCTGTCGGTGCTGATGGACCACCCGCGCTGGAAGGAGGGCCGGCTCTCGACCGGCTTCATCGCCGAGGAGTTCCCGGACGGCTTCAAGGGCGCGGCGCCGTCCGAGGAGACGCTCCAAAGGCTTGCGGCCGTGGCGCTGTCGGTCGAGCTGATGCAGCGGTGGCGGATGAGTGACGGAAACTACGGTCTGGAACCGCCGCACCAGGCGCTTCGCGCCGACCCGGGATCGGGGTCCGGGGCAGGCCTATCCCGCCAGGAGAGAGGTGGCCCGGCGGAGGTGTCGCAGGCCAGCGAGGAATGGATCGTGCGGCTGGGGGATCATCGCATTCCGCTCCGCACGGTCGGCGAGGTGGCGTTGCCCGAGATCGCTTTCGACGTGATCATGCCCGGAAGCGACAAGCCGGTGACGGTGGTCTCCGACTGGCGGCCGGGCGATACGCTGTGGACGGGCGTGGTCGGCGATTTTCCGCTGACCGTGCAGCTCCGACCGGTGGTGGCCGGGCTCCGGCTCCTGTGGCGCGGTGTCGACATCGCCGCACGCGTGATGACGCCGCGGGTCGCCGAACTCGACGCGCTGATGAAGGCGAAGCCGGTGGCCGACACGGCGCGCTTCGTGCGCTGCCCGATGCCGGGGCTGGTGGTCTCGGTGATGGTGGCGGAGGGGCAGGAGGTCCGCGCCGGCACGCCGCTGGCCGTGGTCGAGGCGATGAAGATGGAGAACATCCTGCGCGCCGAGCGCGACGGCACGGTCAAGGCGGTGAAGGTCAGCCCCGGGGACGTGCTCGCCGTGGATGCGGTCATCCTGGAGCTGCAGTGAGGTGACGTCCTTCACCGTCGCCGTCTTCGTCCTCGTCCAGGTTGCGGCTTGACGCGTGCACGGCCTGACTTGGCCAACTCTTGGCTAAGGGGAGCGATGGCATGGCCACCGTCACGATTCATGAAGCCAAGAGCCAGCTTTCGCGGCTGATTGCGCGCGCGGAGCGAGGGGAGCAGATTGCTATTGCGCGGGGAAGGAGCCCGTCGTCCGCCTCACGCCAGCCAAGCCGGCACGGCGCCGCCCGGTTTTCGGCGCCCTCAAGGGACAGCGGCATCGCGATCCGTTCGACCGCATGCTCGCCGGGCAGGCAGCGGTTGAAGGTATTCCCCTGGTGTCGGCGGATCCCGCGTTCAGGACGCTCGGAACGGACGTGCTCTGGTAGCTCCGACCCGTCCGAACGCCATTGCCATCCCGCGCACGATGGGGGCGACGCGGGGCGCGCGCTGTCCTTTACGACGTCAGGCGGGGTACTCGGCCGGGTCGATGCCGCAGGTCAACAGGAACTTCTTCACTTGCAGCACCTCTTCCAACGGCAGGTCGTGGTGGGCATGGCTGAAGGCCGCGCTGTGGCCGTTGAGCTTCACGCCGATGCGGTTGCCGGTCTTGTTCTCGACCTCGCCGCCGAGTTCCTCTAACACGCTCACCACATCCTTGAAGGCGAGGTTGTTGCTGACCGGATGGGCGAAGATCGCCTGCAGGACCTTGCGGTGACGGTGGTTCATGAAGGGACTCCGTTGATGTCGGTAGACGAGACATGCACGGCGCAGGCGCACCGCGACTTGCGCTGGATCAAGGATCGGCGGCGAGCACTGAAGGCACTGACGAATGCCAGGGCCATATCAGGCCTCCATCGCATCAGCGCAAGCGCAAATCGGGTTGACCGCGATGGGCCCCCGGCCGGATGCTGTCCCGGACAGCGGAGGAGATGGCACCATGCACCTCGCACAGATCAATGTCGGGCGGCTGCTTCATCCGCTCGACGACCCGCGGATGGCCGACTTCGCCGACAACCTCGCGGCGATCAATGCGCTCGCCGAGGCGAGCGAGGGCTTCGTCTGGCGGCTCAAGGACGAGACCGGCAATGCCACCGGCATCGCCGCCTATGAGGACCCATCCATCATCGTCAACATGTCGGTATGGACGACGCCGGAGGCGCTCTACGCCTTCGCCTACCAGACCGCGCACCGGCGATTCGTGCAGCGGCGGAAGGAGTGGTTCCACCTGTTCGAGGGGCCGTACCTTGCGCTCTGGTGGATCGGCGAGGGCAGCCTGCCGACCGTGACGGATGCGCGCCAGCGGCTCGACCATCTCGCCCGTGTCGGGCCGACGGCCTATGCCTTCACCTTCAGGAAGACGTTCCCGGCGTCCGAGGCGGAGCCGCTCGTGACCCCCGGCGATGCGTCGGGGATTGCAGCGGAACCCTTCCGCTCCTGCGGCTGACCGATGGCCGCGACCGCCGTCCGGCTCACGATCCACGGCCGTGTCCAGGGCGTCGGCTACCGCGCCTTCGTCGCGGACCAGGCGGAACGGCTCGGCCTGTCGGGCTGGGTGCGGAACCGGCGGGACGGCGCGGTGGAGGCCGTGGTGGCGGGGGAAGAGGCGACGGTGGAAGATTTCATCGCCCGGTGCCGGCAGGGGCCGCGGGCGGCGATCGTTTCCGGAGTCGCGTCAGAGCCTTGGGACGATCCGTTGCCAGATGGATTCAAGGTGCTGCCGACGGCGTGAGCGTCGGCCCGAACTCGGCCTCGAACACCTCGCGGAGGACGGCGTCGACCTCCTGCATCGTCGCCTCGACGCCGAGCGCGCGGAGGCTGGTGACGCCGGCGCCGCGGACCCCGCAAGGGACGATGCCGGCGAAATGATCGAGGTCGGGGTCGACGTTGACCGCGATGCCGTGGAAGCTCACCCAGCGCCGGACGCGGATGCCGATGGCGGCGATCTTCTCGTAGCCGGCGGGGGTGGCGACCCACACGCCGACCAGCCCGTCGCGGCGCTCGCCGGCGACGCCAAAGGCGGCGAGGCTCCGGATGATCCATTCCTCGAGGCCGCGGACATATTTGCGGAGATCAGGGCCGCGGCGGCCGAGGTCGAGCATGACATAGGCCACGCGCTGGCCGGGACCGTGGTAGGTGTACTGGCCGCCGCGGCCGGTCCGGTAGACGGGGAAACGGTCGGCGTGGAGGAGATCGGACGCGTCGGCGCTGGTGCCGGCGGTGTAGAGGGGCGGGTGCTCCAAGAGCCACACCGCCTCGGGTTCGGTCCCGCCGGCGATCGCCGCGACCCGCGTTTCCATGACCGCCACCGCCTCGGGGTAGCCAACCGGCGCCGCGGCCACGCTCCAGTCGACCGGGGGGGCCGGTCGGGCTTCATCTGGAGGGGCGGCGAAGGTGGCGGTCATCTCGGAACAACTGTCGGGTCGTCAGGGTTCGTCATGTAGGGAGTCCCGGAGGCCCGATCCATGATCCGAAAACGGAAGTCCGGCAAGTACCGGCTCTATGCACGGAAAGTCGATCCGAGAACCGGCAAGCGCCGCAACCTCGGCACCTTCGACGACCGCGCGGGTGCGGAGAAGCACGAACGCGAGGTCCAGTACTTCAAGCGGAACGGCGGGTGACAGCTGACGGGACGGCCTGTCCGCAGCCCCGAGCGCCAACTACGGGTTCAGACGGTCCATGTAGAACGGGCTGACGAACGGCTTCTTCTTCTTGCCCGTGGTGGTCCTGGCCGGCGTGGACTTTGCGGTCACCACCGGAGCGCGTTCGGTGATGATCACGCGGGTGCTGTAGACGCCGCGGCGTTCGACGAGCGCGAAGAGCGTGGCGGCATTCTGCGGCGAGAGGCGCACGCAGCCGTGGGAGAGCGGGACGCCGAGCCGGCTGTTGCTGCCGTGGATGGCGTGGCCCTGATGGGTGAAGAAGATCGAATGCGGCATGGGCGCATTGTCCCATTCCTCGGAGAAATGCTCCTTCTCCAGGCGGAAGGCCGAGTACGACCCGCTCGGGGTGACGTAGTTGCGGGAGCCGGTGGAGACCGGCCAATGGTATTTCTGCACGCCGTCGACGACGACCGACATGCGCTGGGCGCTCTTGTCGACGGTGATGACGACCGCGGCCGACGCGGGGGCTATTGAAACCAGGGCCGCGAACACCACCAGGGCCGACGAAAAGATCCGGAGCAACGCCAGGCGCATGAAACTTTCCCCTCAGCCAACGGCTTTGGCGCGAATGATATCGAATGCACCGGAAATTCAAAGCCTTTGAACAGGTTCGCCGCGCCGGCGGATGTCACGTGTTGGTGAAGGGCGTCGGCGCAACCGCGCAATCCCGGACGCATCGAGCCGGCTTGTATCGCCGGAACCGATTTGCTACATGACCCCCGGTTTCAAGCGGTCGTGGCGGAACTGGTAGACGCGCAGCGTTGAGGTCGCTGTGGGGCAACCCGTGGAAGTTCGAGTCTTCTCGACCGCACCAAATCATGAGTGAGCGAAATCGGCGGCTTCGGCCGCCGATCTTCTTTGAACCCGGGAACGGTGTCGCCCAAGGCAGGACCTCACCGGCCCGGACCACAGGGGTCTCAATCCAGCTCAACGCAGGAAGGCTGTCTGCGGCGAGCGGTTCCAGGGGGTCGCGAAGATGGCAATGACCGGCGGCTGTCATTGCGGTGCCATTCGGTACGAAGTCGAGGGTGAGCCGATCACCCACGTCCTGTGCCACTGCACGGACTGCCGGCGCAGCGCCGGGGCGCCCATGGTCGGCTGGACGATGTACCCTGTCGACGCCGTCAGGGTGACGAAGGGGGCCGCGAAGGCCTACGCGTCGTCGGAACATGGCCGGAGGCATTTCTGTTCCGACTGCGGCACCGGGATCTTCTACACGAATGCCGAGATACTGCCCGGGATCATCGACATCCAGAGCGCGACCTTGGACGACCCTGACGCGATGCCGCCCCGGTATCACACCCAGATCGCCGAACGCATCAAGTGGATGGAGCGTGCGCACGAACTGCCTGTGTTCGAGCGCTACGCGTCGCGAGGATGATGGGGTCATGGTGGAGGGGCACCTTCGCGACCGGTCGCGGCCCCGGCCGGCGGCGCCGTGGCAGGTCCCAACCCACTTGTGCGAACCGATGCACCTGGGTGACACGGTTCACCGACAGTGCTTGGTTCGGGTAGTTCGACTTCTTTCAGGGAGGCTCTGTGACCGGCTGGCTTCGCTCCTTCGTCCTCGACCCGCGTACGGAGCGCGCGATCATCGCCTTGATCATCGTCAATGCGGTGATCCTCGGGCTCGAGACCAGCGAGACCGTGATGGCGTCCTACGGGCCGCTTCTGCAGGCCATCGACAGGGGCATCCTCGCCATCTTCGTGGTCGAGATCGTGGCGAGGATCGTCGTCTTCCGGCTGGCGTTCTTCCGCGATCCCTGGAACGTCTTCGATTTCCTCGTCGTCGGAATCGCGCTGGTGCCGGCGACGGGGCCGTTCTCGGTGTTGCGGGCGCTGCGTATCCTCCGCGTCCTTCGCCTGATCACGCGCGTGCCTTCGTTGCGACGGGTGGTCGGCGGCCTGCTCACCGCCCTGCCGGGAATGGCGTCCGTCGGCGCGTTGCTCTGCCTGCTGTTCTACGTATTCTCGGTCATGTCGACGAAGCTCTTCGGCGCACAGTTCCCGGAGTGGTTCGGGACGATCGGCGCCTCCGCCTATTCGCTGTTCCAGATCATGACGCTGGAAAGCTGGTCGATGGGCATCGTGCGGCCGGTCATGGAGGCGTTCCCCTATGCCTGGGCGTTCTTCGTCCCCTTCATCATGGTCACGACATTCGCCGTCCTGAACCTGTTCATCGGCATCGTCGTCAACGCGATGCAGGCGGAACAGGAAAAGGTCGTGACCGAAGGGCGCGCGTCGGAACGCGACATGATCCGCGAGGAAACCGCACCGCTCGTCGAGGAACTCAAGGCGCTTCGGTCCGAAATCGCCTCGCTGCGGCAAAGGATCGAGTGACCTGACCTCCGGGGTCCCGCTTCGGTGCAGCCGGCGCGGATTCCGGTCCATCGGGGAATGGCGGCGGCTCCACCCAGGCTTCTTTCTCTTTACCGGATGAAGACGCACGGCTAGTGCTGTCACGACGGCCGGACATCCGGCGACAACCCATCGACACCGGAGTGCGGCGTGGCGGACGATAGCCCCATGGCCGAAGGCGTCGGTCCTCCCGAGACCGGCCCGACGACCCATGACGAGGACGGCCACCTCGCGGTGGCGTTCATCGCGGACGTGCGTGACGCCATCGGGCGGCCCGACGCGGCGCGGCTGCGCACGCTCGTCGCGGAACTGCACGAGGCCGACCTCGCGGCCCTGATCGAGGCGCTCGATCCGGACGAACGGACCCGGCTGATCCGGCTCCTCGGCGACGATTTCGACTTCACCGCACTGACCGAGCTCGACGAGACGCTTCGCGTCCAGATCCTCGAGGCGCTGCCGGCGAAGATGGTGGCCGAAGGCGTCCGGGACCTCGACTCCGACGACGCGGTGACGCTGCTGGAGGACCTCGAGCCGGAGGAGCAGGCCGAGATTCTCGCCGAGATGCCGCCGGTCGAGCGGGCGGCGGTAGCCCGCAGCCTCGAATACCCGGAGGAATCCGCCGGCCGCCTCATGCAGACCGACCTTATCGCCGTGCCGCCGTTCTGGGACGTCGGGCGGGCGATCGACTACATGCGCGAGGAGCAGGACCTTCCGGACGAGTTCTTCATGTTGTTCGTGGTCGATGCGGCGCATCACCTGGTCGGCACGGTGGCGCTCGACCGGCTGCTCCGGAGCAAGCGGCCGACGCCGATCTCGGCAATCATGGACACCGATTTCGAGGCGGTGAAGGCGGTCGACGACCAGGAGGACGTGGCGCGGACCTTCGAGCGCTACAACCTCGTCGCCGCCCCGGTGCTCGACGAGGACGGCCGTCTGGTCGGCGTGATCACCGTCGACGACATCGTCGACGTGATCGAGGAGGAGGCCGAGGAGGACATCCGCCGCCTCGCCGGCGTCGGCGACGAGGAGACCTCCGACACGGTCGGCTACGTGGCGCGGAGCCGCATCCCCTGGCTCCTCGTCAACGTCGTCACCGCGTTCATCGCCGCCGCGGTGATCGGCCTGTTCGGGGCCAGCATCGAGCAGATGGTGGCGCTCGCCATCCTGATGCCGATCGTCGCCTCGATGAGCGGCAATGCCGGCATCCAGGCGATGACGGTGACGATTCGCGCCATCGCCACCCGCGACATCGCCGCCAAGGCCGCGCTCCGGGCGATCGGCCGCGAGATCCTGGTCGGCCTGATCAACGGCCTGGCGGTCGCCGTGGTGATCGGTATCGCGGCCGGCCTGTGGTTCGAGAGCATCGACCTCGGCGTCGTGATCGGCGTCGCGCTGGTGGTGTGTCTCCTGGTGGCGGGACTGGTGGGGGCGACGGTCCCGCTCGCCTTCGACCGCATGGGGGTCGACCCGGCCGTGGCCTCCGGCGTGATCGTGACGGCGATCACCGACGTCGCCGGATTCTCGGTGTTCCTTGGCCTCGCCGGCTGGTGGTTCGGACTGCTTTGATGTTCCGAGGAGGGGTTGAAGGATGGCTCGCCACATCGCGTTGATCGATGGAAAGCCCGGCGCTTATGGCGTTGTCTTTCCCGACGCCCCCGGATGCGCCGCCATGGGCAAGACGCTCGACGAGGCGCTCGCCCATGCCGCCGCGGCCCTTGGTGAATGGATTGCCGATGAGATCGCGGCCGGGCGCGGTGCACCAGAGCCGAGGAGCGCGGACGAGGCCCGTCTCGACCGCGAGGTTGGCGAAGCCCTCGCCGAGGGCGCCCTTCTCACCGTCGTTTCCGGTCGTTATCGACTATGGCAAGCCGACCAGGATCAATGTCTCGCTAGACGCCGGCCTTCTGGCGGCGATCGACCAGGAGGCTGCGGCCCGGAAGTTGACCCGGTCGGCTTTTCTCAGCACCGCGGCGCGCGAGAAGATCGCGACCGGGTAAGGTGCGCCAAGGCTGCCAAAGGGCTCGCGCGATGTTTCAAGGCCTTGCAATTGTTTATGCGGGGTTGGGCGCGCCGCTTGGCTAAGGTCCGGCTCGGATTCGTGAGGACTCTTTCGTGAGTGGAAACGCGTGACGGGGCTTGGGCCAATCAGGGTCGGCGTCGTCGGTCTCGGCTATTTCGGGTCGCACCATGCGCGGCATTACGCAGCGCATGCGGGGGCGCGCCTCGTGGCGGTGGTCGACACCGATCCCGAGCGCGCCGGCCGCGCCGCCGAAGCCCATGGCGCCGAGCGCTTCGATCACCACCGCGCGCTGATCGGCAAGGTAGACGCCGCCTCGATCACGGTGCCGACCTCGGCGCAGCACGCGGTCGCCTCCGAACTGATCGACGCCGGCATCCACCTTTTCGTCGAGAAGCCGATCGCGGCGGATGTCGCGGCGGCGACCGATCTCGTCGCTCGCGCCGAGCGGCGGGGCACTCGGCTCCAGGTGGGCCATATCGAGCGCTTCGCGCCGGCCTTCCGCGCCCTTCGGGAGCGGGTCGCCGCACCGCGGCTGATCGAATGCGTGCGGCGGACGCCCTGGTCGGGCCGCGCCCTTGATGTCGACGTGGTGCTCGACCTGATGATCCACGACATCGACCTGGTGCTGACGCTGGCGGGCTCGCCGGTGAGGTCGGTGGCAGCGACCGGAGTGTCGGTCGTCACCCGCCGGAACGACGCGGTCGAGGCCCGGGTGGTCTTCGAGAACGGTGTGGTGGCGACGCTGGCAACGAGCCGGATCGCGCCCGTGCCCGAGCGGAGCATCGCGGTGACCGAGGCCGGGCGGCGGCTCGTCGCCAACCTCGCCGCGCCGGAACTGACGATTCTCGCCGCGGTGGAGGGTACGGTCGCGGTCGAGCGGATTGCGCTTCCGCCCCATGACAACCTCGCCGCCGAAGTCGATGCATTTCTCGTGAGCGTCGCCGCCGGTACGCCGCCCCCGGTTGACGGGCGGGCCGGGCTCGACGCATTGAAGCTCGCCGAAACGATCCTCGCGGCCATTGCCGCGGGGCCCAGGTCGGCGCCCAGAATCCCGCAAGGAGCCCAAGCCTGATGACCCCGGTTCTATCCGCCGTGCGCGCCGTCGCCAATGACGACCGGGTCGGCCTGTTCGACCTGCAGCGGCAGAGGGCGCGGCTCGAATCCGACCTGAAGGCCCGGATCGACGCGGTGCTCGCCCACGGTCAGTTCATCCTCGGCCCCGAGGTCGAGATGCTGGAGAAGCGCCTTGCCGCCTACACGGGCGCCGCTCATGTGATGGGGGTGTCGAGCGGCCGCGATGCGCTGATGATCGCGCTGATGGCGATAGGCGTGAAGGCGGGCGACGCGGTGTTCGTGCCAGCCTTCACCTTCGCGGCGACCGCGGGGGCGGTGGTCTCGATCGGGGCGAGTCCGGTCTTCGTCGATGTCGACCCGATGACCTACAACATGGACCCTGCCGACCTCGAACTGGCGATCGCCGAGGTGGAGGCCGAAGGCCGGCTCAAGCCGGCGGTGGTGATGCCGGTCGACCTCTACGGCCTGCCGGCCGACTATGTCGCGATCGGGAAGATCGCGGCGAAGCGCGGCATGACCGTGCTGGCGGACGCGGCGCAGAGCATGGGCGGCGCCGCGGGCAATGCGCGGGTGGGGGCGCTCGCGCCGATCTCGGCGACGAGCTTCTACCCGACCAAGCCGCTTGGCTGCTACGGCGACGGTGGCGCGATCCTCACCGAGCGCGAGGACCTTGCCGAGCGGGTCAGGATGATCCGCTCGCACGGCCGGCAGGGAACCGGCGACGCGGCGATGGTGCTCGGCCTCACCGGCCGGCTCGACACCATCCAGGCGGCCGTGCTCCTGGTGAAGCTGGACGTTTTCGAGGTGGAGCTCGACCGCAGGCGGGTGATCGCGGCGCGCTACAATCACGGGCTCCGGGACGTGGTCGGCGTGCCGGTCATGCCGGACGGGCTCCGAAGCGCCTTCGCCATCTATACGATCCGCGTTCCGCATCGCGACCGGGTGCGGGTGCTTCTCGACGAGGCCGGGATCGGCACGGGCCTGTTCTACCGCCTCGCCCTCCACGAGCACCCGGCGTTCCGCCACTTCGACGGCCGCCGCCTCGCCGTATCGGAGCGGCTGACCGGCGAAGTGCTGGCGCTGCCGATGCACCCCGATCTCAGCGACGAGGAGGTCGACCGGGTGATCGCGGCGGTGCGGGCGGCAATGGCCAAGGTCTGACGTCCGCGGCTCCTTCCCGCCTTTCCTGTGACCGCTTTCACTGACGTTTCGTCCGGCCGTCCCTATCTCCGCTGTCCAACGCCGGGCCCTGTCGCTCCGGCACCACGACAGCACCGAGGAGAACTGCCATGGGCGCGTTCAAGGGACTGAGGGAATTCGCGTCGCGAGTCGCCGAAGCCCGCCGGCGGCGGGTGACCCAGCGCGCCGTCGAGGCGCTTCCCGCGCACCTCCGCAAGGACATCGGCTGGCCCAATGCCAGCTGAGCCGGCGGAGACTGGGCTTGCGCGGCAGGGGCGGGCTGGGAACGGCCCGCCCCTTCGCTCTTGGTGCCTGCGCCTGAGGTCACAAACGCCGCGCGCGGGTTGACGGGGTGGGGCATTGCGGTGATCGTCCCGCCGTTCAATGGAGGCAGGCGATGGCGATGCAGGCGGTGAAGGCACACGGCGCGGAAATACCGGCGATCGGTTTCGGCACCTGGCCGATGCGGGGCGAGACCTGCGCGCGGATGGTGAGCGAGGCGCTGAAGATCGGCTACCGCCACATCGACACCGCGCAGGGCTACCAGAACGAGGCCGATGTCGGCGCCGGGATCGCCGCCTCGGGCGTGGCGCCGGGCGACATCTTCGTCACCACCAAGGTCATGCCCGAGCGGACGTCGAAGGCGCTCCTCGTCGGGTCGGTCGAGGAGAGCCTGAAGAAGCTCCGCCGGGACCAGGTCGATCTCCTCCTCCTACACTGGCCTAACCCGAAGATCCCGGTCGGCGAGACGATCGCGGCGCTCTGCGAGGCGAAGCGGCTTGGGCTCGCCCGCCACATCGGCATCTCGAACTACACGATCGCCTTGACCGAGGAAGCGCTCCGCGTCGCGACCGAGCCGCTGGTCGCCTCGCAGATCGAGTATCACGCGCTGGTCGACCAGACGAAGATCCTCGCAACGCTGCGGCGGCACGGACTGGCGATCATCGCCTATTGTCCGATCGCGCTCGGGCGGGTGGTCGGCAATCCGGTGATCGAGGCGATCGCGAAGGCGCACGGCAAGACGGCGGTGCAGGTGGCGCTCCGCTGGCTGATCCAGCAGGGCGACGTGGTGGCCATCCCGAAGTCGTCGAATCCCGACCGGGCGCGGGAGAATTTCGGGATCTTCGACTTCGCGCTGAGCGAGGCGGAAATGGTGGAAATCGCGACGCTGAAGCGGCCCGAACACCTCGTCAACGACCGGTCCCTCGTCCCCGCGTGGGACTGAGGCGCGAGCGACAGCAGCCGACGATGCTCCGATTCGCAAGGCATGCAGCAACGGTGCCGTCCTGCCAGCACGCGCCTCCGTCTCCCGTTTCCGGCTGAGCCAGTTCGACCCAAAAAACCGGCATTCGGCCGCTGCCGGTTGAATGTGGCAGTTCCTACGGACATGGATGTCCGTCGCGCAGATTGTCTGCCCGAGCGGGGCGGCTGTCGTCTCGTGCAGCGCGGTTCGACCGTTCGCCGATCGATACGGTCGAAGTGCCTATCGGGGTGACGAGAGCCCGGCTATGACGTGGAACATGGTTTTCGGATCGGATGCGTCGCGGTACTTCGGTCCGAGACGTGTGCCAGGGATGATCCCGCGAGCGAGTAAACGATTGTCATTTTCGCGCAGGGGTCCGGAAGCCGGCATGAATGCCCCACTCACCGAAGGATCGCTCGCAAGAAGAGCCCGAAGCGCGGGGGGAGGCGTGCTGTGCGGTTTCCTCGCGGTGGTTCAGTCGGCCGGCTTCGGCATGCTGCTCCTGGTCGGCGAGACACAGTGGCTCGCGCCGACCGTGATCGGAATGGCGCTTTTCTCCACCGCGGTGATGGCGACGGTGGCCGCCCTGACGAGTTCCACGGTCGGCGTCGTCGCCATCTCCCAGGGCATTCCGATCGCCGCCATGACCGGCGGTGTCGCGCACATCCTTGCGATCCTGGGCGGCAGCGCCGATCAAGCCGTCGTCGCGGTGACGGTGGTTGCATTCGTCGCGCTTACCAGTCTCGCGATCGGGGCGATCTCGCTGCTGATCGGGCTGCTCCGCGCCGGCCGCTTCATCCGCTTCGTTCCGTTTCCCGTTATCGGCGGCTTTCTTGCGGGCTCGGGCTGGCTGATCTTCATCGGCGGTGTCGGCCTCGTCGCGGGCCAGAGCCTCACGCTCGACGGACTCGATAGGGTGGCGGAGCCAGGCACGCTTGTCAGGCTGGGCGCCACCGGTGCGTTCCTTGTCGTCGTCCTCGCTCTGAGGCGATGGCTGCCGATCAGCCTGGTCCTGCCTGTCGGTGCACTCCTCGCGGTGGCAGCGTTCGAGGTGGCCATGCTGGCGAGCGGCGCGACCCGCGACGATGCGCGCGCCGCGGGCTGGCTGGTCGAGATCGCCGGAAACGGCTCGATCTGGCCACCGGTGGCGCCGTCGTCCCTCGCCCTCATCGAATGGGGCGCGATCACGGGCGCGCTCGTTCATCTCCCGGTCGTCGTCGTGCTGACGATCCTGGCGGTGCTGATGAACGCAGCCGGGATCGAACTCGATTCGAGGCGGGACATCGATCTCGACCGCGAATTGCGATCCGTCGGCATGCAGAATCTCCTCGGCGGTGCCGGGGGCGGCATGCCCGGCTTCCTGTCTGTATCGCTGACCGCGCTTTCGTTGAGACTCGGAGCCGCCGGACCCATCGTCGGCATCACCGTGTCGGTCTTTGCGATCGCGGCGCTGATCTTCGGCGAGACCGTCCTGTCGATCGTGCCGACGCCCCTTCTTGGCGGGCTCCTGATCTGGATGGGCGCGGCGCTGCAGGTCGCCTGGCTCGTCAACTCCTACCCGAAACTGGCGCGCTGGGAATATGGCGTCATCGTCCTGATCTTCGGCGTGATCATCGTCTTCGGCTTTGCGATCGGAATCCTGGTCGGACTGATCGCCGCGGTCGTCCTTTTCGCTCTGGAATACAGCCGGGTGGAGATCGTTCGTCACGTCCTGACCGGGCGCGACTACCAGAGCAGCAACGAGAACTCGGTCGAACGGCGCGAGGCGTTGCAGGCGGTCGGCGACTCCATTCTGGTGGTGCGGCTTCAGGGATTCCTGTTTTTCGGTACGGCGGATCGCCTGCGGAACCGGATTCGCGACCGGATCGAACAGCACGCCAATGCGCGGATCACCCACCTGGTCGTCGATTTCCGCCGCGTGAGCGGCCTCGACTCCTCGGCCGTGATGAGCTTTCTCCGCCTGTCGCAGATGACCGGGTCGCACCGCTTCACGCTGGTGCTCTCCGGGATGTCGGAAGCCGTTAGAAATGCCATCCGCCGTGGCGGCTTCGACCTCGACCGCGACCGGCACGGGGCCATCCGCCTGGAACACGACCTGGACCACGCGCTCGAGCACTGCGAGAACGAATTGCTCGCGTCCGCGATGCCGTCGGTCCTCGGCAACGCGCCGATTCCGATCGGCGACCTGCTTGCGGCCATCCTCAGGGATGCGTCCGTTGTCGCCAGCATCCTTCCCTACCTCGAGCGGCTGGACGTGCCGGCGGGCCAGAAACTGATCGACCAGGGCAGTGCATCCCGCGAGATTTTCTTCATCGAGCACGGGCGCGCTGCCGTGGTCCTGGAGGCCGGCGAAGGCGATGTCCGGCTTGCGACCATGGGACGTGGGGCGATTGCCGGGGAAATGGCCTTCTACCTGGGCAGGCCGAGATCCGCCTCGGTCATTGCCGAAACGGCGCTTGTCGTCTGGCGCCTCTCCGGCGCCGGTCTCGACAAGCTCAGGCGTGAGAAGCCGGACACGATCATCGATTTTCATCTCGGCATGGCGGCGGTGCTGGCGGATCGGCTGGCCAGCGCAAACCGGCTCGTGAAGCTGCTTGCGGACTGAGGCGGACGGCCTGCGGCGACCTGTTTTTGCTTTGGCCGGGTGGCCGTGACGCGCACGCGCCGAGGTGCGGGGCGAGAGGTCGCAGGCGTCTCCGGAAAAAGTGACTGTGGCGGCATCGGCGTGAAAGCCTATAAGGGCGCCGACCGCACAGCGCGGTCAGGTCCGAGGGAAGTTCCGCGAGCACCATGCCGATCGACGTCACCTTTGGCGCTGCGTTCCTCGCCGGGCTGCTCTCGTTCCTCTCGCCCTGCGTCCTGCCGCTGGTCCCGCCCTATCTCTGCTATCTCGCCGGCGTGAGCCTCGACCAGCTGACCGGCGACACGCCGACCGACGTCAAGCGGCGGACGGTGTTCCTGTCGTCGATGACCTTCGTGCTGGGTTTCTCGACGGTGTTCGTGGCGCTCGGCGCCGGGGCGAGCGCCATCGGCCAGTTCGTCCGCAGCTACATGGACATCCTGTCGGTGGTCGGCGGCGCGATCATCATCATCATGGGGCTCCATTTCCTCGGCGTCTTCAGGATCGGGCTCCTGCACCGCCAGGCGCGGGTCGAGATCAGGAACCACCAGGTCGGGCCGGCCGGCTCCTACCTCATGGGCCTCGCCTTCGGCTTCGGCTGGACGCCCTGCATCGGGCCGGTGCTGTCGGTCATCCTCGGGGTGGCGGGGACTCGCGACACGGTGGCGAGCGGCGCGCTGCTTCTGGCGGTCTATTCGCTCGGGCTGGGCATCCCGTTCATCGCCGCGGGGCTGTTCGCGGGGCCGTTCATGCGCTGGATGAAGCGGTTTCGCGGCCATATCGGCAAGGTCGAGAAGGCGATGGGGGCGCTCTTGGTCGTCACCGGCGTGCTGTTCGTCACCGGCCAGATCACCACGATCGCCTTCTGGATGCTGTCGGTGTTTCCGGGGCTGGCGCAGTTGGGGTGATTGCCCCCGAATCACCGCGTTTTCAGGCATAGTGCCGGCCGTTTCGGGAGAGGGACGGGCGACGACCATGGCCAGACGCAGCTTCCTTGCCATCATCCTGGCCGCGGGCGAGGGGACGCGGATGCGCTCCGCGACGCCGAAGGTCATGCACAAGGTCGCCGGCGACCCGATGCTCGGCCATGTCATCCGCGCGGCGCGCGGCGCGGGCGCGGACCGTATGGCGGTGGTGGTCGGGCCGGGTGCCGGGGCGGTCGAGGCGTTCGTCGGCAGGGCGGCGCCCGAGGCAAGCGTGCATGTCCAGGCCGAGCGGCTGGGGACGGCGCATGCCGTGCTCGCGGCGAAGAAGGCCTTCGCGCCGGAGCCCGACGACGTGATCGTGCTCTATGGCGACAGCCCGCTGATGACGGCGGAGACGCTGAAGGCGCTCCGGCGGATGCTCACGAAGGCCGACCTCGTCGTGCTCGGCTTCACCCCGGCGGACCCGGCGGGGTACGGCCGGCTTCTCATGGACGGCAGGCAGCTCACCGCGATCCGCGAGGTGAAGGACGCGACGCCCGAGGAGCGGGCGGTGCGGCTCTGCAATGCCGGGGTGATGGCGTTCCGCGGGTCGCTGCTGCCGATGCTCCGCAAGATCGGCAACACCAACGCCAAGGGCGAATACTACCTCACCGACCTGGTCGAGCTGGCCAACCGCGCGAGCAAGACGGTGGCGGTGCTCGAGGCGGACCCGGACGAAGTGGCCGGCGTCAACGACCGCGCCGAGCTCGCGGCGGCCGAGGCCTCGTTCCAGCGTGGCGCGCGGGCGAAGGCGATGGCCGATGGCGCGACGCTGATCGCGCCGGAGACGGTGTTCTTCTCGTTCGACACAAGGATCGGGCGCGACGTCACGGTCGAGCCCAACGTGTTCTTCGGCACCGGCGTGACCATCGCCGACGGCGTGACGGTGAAGGGCTTCTCGCATCTCGAAGGGGCGACGATCGGAGCGAACGCCATCGTCGGGCCGTTCTCGCGGCTCAGGCCGGGGGCCGCGATCGGCGAGGGGGCGCATGTCGGCAACTTCGTCGAGATCAAGAACGCCGGCCTCGATGCGGGCGCCAAGGCCAATCACCTCGCCTATATCGGCGACGCCCATGTCGGGGCCGGCGCCAATATTGGCGCGGGCGTGATCACCTGCAACTACGACGGCGTATTCAAGCACCACACCGAGATCGGGGCGGGGGCCTTCATCGGCACCAACAGCGCGCTGATCGCGCCGGTGACGATCGGCGACGGCGCCTATGTCGGCACCGGCAGCGTCATCAGCCAGGACGTGCCCGCCGGCGACCTCGCCATCGCGCGGGCGCGGCAGGTCAACAAGCCGGGCTACGGGGCGAAGCTGATGGCGGCGAAAAGGGCGATGAAGAAGGGCGGGTAGGGTGGGTTAGCGCCAAAGGCGCGTAACCCACCGGGCGAGGACCACCACGACGGGGACGGTGGGTTACGGCGCATTGCGCCTAACCCACCCTACGCGCCGGCCCGTTCTGGCATTAACCCCCGAAACAGCTTGTGATTTCCGCGGAATCCGCGGCACGCTCATAATCGCGCCCGTTGCAGCGCGAGAGGGAATCGGCCGGAGATATGTGCGGGATCGTCGGGATACTGGGTACGCGGCCGGCGGCGCCGCTTCTGCTCGATGCGCTCAAGCGGCTCGAATATCGCGGCTACGACTCGGCCGGGGTCGCCACGCTCGAGGACGGGCACATCGCGCGTCGGCGCGCGGAGGGAAAGCTCCGGAATCTCGAGGCGCGGCTCGACCGGTCGCCGCTCGCCGGCCGCTCGGGCATCGGCCACACCCGCTGGGCGACCCATGGCAAGCCGACGGAGAGCAACGCGCATCCGCACGCGACGCCAAGGCTGGCGCTGGTCCATAACGGCATCATCGAGAACTACCGCGAGCTCAAGGACGAGCTGGTCGCGGACGGCTGCCGGTTCGACAGCGAGACCGACACCGAGGTGATCGCCCACCTCGTTACCCGCAACCTCGAGGCGGGGATGACGCCGGAACGGGCGGTCGAGACGGCGCTCGGACGGCTAGAGGGCGCGTTCGCGCTCGCCATCCTGTTCGAGGGCGAGGACGACCTGATGATCGGTGCGAGAAGGGGCAGCCCGCTCGCCATCGGCCACGGCGACGGCGAGATGTTCTTCGGCTCCGACGCGATCGCGCTGTCGACGC
>JALHRF010000025.1 GCA_022841545.1 Bauldia sp.
CTTCCGGCAATCGCGCGGGTCCATGCCGAAGGCGGCGAAGGGATGCTTGAGGAGCGCCAGGAGCCGCGCCGGCTCGGCGGGCTCGGCAAGCGCCTCGGCAAGGAGGCGGGCGAACACGCCCTCCGGCATGAGGTCGAGCCGGGCGCCGGCGGAATCGTCGACCTTGAGGTCCCAGCGGCCGAGCTCGGCCGAGACGCGGCGGGCGAGGGCACGGTCGGGCGTGACCACGGCCACCGTCGCGCCGGGGGTTTCCAGCGCCTCGCGGACGGCGATGGCGATGGCCAGCCCCTCCTCGCGCTCGTTGTGGGCGAGGAGGTACGTGACCCCGGCGAGCGATGCCTCCAGCGCCCGCGGCTCGACGAAGCCGGTGCGGAGCGCGGTCCACATGTCGGTGGTCTCGGCCGGGCGAAGCGCCTCGGCCGCGAGCCGGGCGCGCCAGGCGAGGGCAGATGGCGCGACGCCGAGCGGCGTCACGTCGGCGCGGCCGATTCTGAGGCGGCCAAGGAGCTGCTTCAGGCCGTATTGCGGATGGCCGACCGAGGCCGCGCCGGTCTCGCCGATGGCCTTCCATGCGGCCTCGTCGAGGTCCTGGTCGAGGCCGGGCAGCACCAGCGCGCCCTGCGGCAGGCTGGCGATCGCCTTGAGGAGATCGGCGGTCGCCGGAATCGTGCCGGTGGAGCCGGCGGCGATCACCGGACCCGTCGGCGGGTTCGCGGCAAGGCGGGCGGCCTCGGCGCGGATCAGCGTGTCGCGGCGGACGACCGGGTCGACCAGGCCGCGCTCGGCCAGCATCGCCGGCGAGGCCTCGAAGGCGATCGCGAGGAAGTCGAGCGTGATCTGGAAATACTTCGCGTGGTCCTCCGGCGCGAGGGCGCGGATCTTCTCCCAGGGGAGGCCGGCGGTCTCCATGTCGTCCATCAGCCGGGCGAGGTCCGACGCGAGCCGCGCGGCATCGGCGGCGGAGGCGGGAATGAGGAGCGGCTCGTCCGGCGCAAGGTCGAGGAGGTCGCGGCGCACGGCGCGGCCCCAGGCGAGCGTCAGCTCGGCAAGCGCGAGCTGGCGCGGCAGCCGGCCGATCGCCTCCGGCAGCACCAGCCGCTCGGCGCCGGATTCGATGCCGGGATCGAGGAGGTGATCCTCCTCGTCGGCGTCGCCGATCGGGCGGATCACCGGCAGGATCGCCGCCTCGGCGCCGAGCTTGCGGATCAGGGTCTCGCGAAAGGCGCGGACGGCGCGGCGGGTGGGGAGGAGGACGGTGACGCCGGCGAGCGCCAGCGGGTCACGCGTCAGGTCGGGGAGGGGGCCGAGGCGGCCATCGAGCAGCGCCTCGGCGAGGACGGGAAGGAACGGTGCGCCGGCCGGTATCGTGAAGACGTTGAGGGGCTCGGCCATCGTCTCCGTCAGGCGGCGCTATCGGCGATGGACATCTCCGCCTCGCCGATCGCCTCGGGGGTGCCGACATGGAGCCAGAGGCCGTCCATGCGTACGCCGAACAGCCGTTCGGACTCGGCTGCCTTGTCGAAGAGGAGATTGAGCGAGAAGGCGCCGTCGGGCGCGCCGTCGAAGATGCGGGGATGGAGGATGGCCGCGCCGGAATAGGCGAAGGGGACGACCTCGCGCTCCGGACGGCGGGTGAGCCGGCCGGTGGTGTCCATGCGAAAATCGCCGCGGCCGCGGTAACCGATGGCGCGGACCGTCGGCGCGAGGAGGAGGAGGATGTCCATCTTCGCGTCGTCCCAGGCGCCGGAAAGCCAGTGCAGATTGGGCCGCGCACCCTCGATCCAGAACGAATCGGAGTTGAGGAGATAGAAGGCCTGGTGGCCGAGGAGCGGCAGCGCATGCCTGATGCCGCCACCGGTGTCGAGGAGCGCTGCCGTCTCGTCGGAGATGACCACCTCGGGCGGCCGACGACGGCGCCTGAGATGCGCCCGCATGAGTTGCGGCAGGTAGTGGACGTTGACCACCGCCCGCTCCACCCCGGCCATCTCCAGCCGGTCGAGGGCGTGGTCGATCAGAGCGCGTCCGCCCACTTCGACCAGCGGTTTGGGCACGGTGGCGGTGATCGGGCGCATGCGCTTGCCGAGACCGGCGGCGAGCACCATGGCGCGTTTCGGACGCGGGGCTTTCTGCAAGGGCGCTCTCGTCGGAACTGTCAGCGTGATGGCGGCAGGTGTGTCCTGTACCAGAGCGCGTAGCGATTCAAAGCGGGGTGGGCAAGGCTCCGTTCGAGATATTCACGCAGTCTTGGCATGTGCTTGAGATAGCCTGGCTTTTCGGCGTGGTCGGCGAGCCGCGCAAACACCCCGAGGATCTTGGTGGCGCGCTGGGCGGAGAGAATCGCATAGGCCTCGGCGAACGCCTCCGCATCGAACTCCGGGTCGGCCTCGGTCCGGCGTGCGACATAGCGCCCGCGGAGCTCGGTCTCCAGTGCGGGCGGGACGGTCGCCCGGGCGTCCTGGCAGAGCGAGGCGACGTCGTAGGCCGAGGGGCCGGCCATCAGGTCCTGGAAGTCGATGATGCCGAGCCGGGCGAGACCGTCCCGTCCGGCCCGCCAGAGCAGGTTGGGGGAGTGGTAGTCGAGGAGCACCCAGCCGCGCTCCTTTGACGCCAGCCGGGCGATGATATCCCGCCAGATCAGGGTGAACTCCTCCCGCATGGCAGGGGCAGCGGGAGCGCCGGTCAGATGCGGCACATACCAGTCGAGGAACATCGTCACCTCGATCGCGAAGGCCTCGGCGGTGAAAGCTGGGAGCGGGTGGAGCCCCCCATCGGGCAGCGGCAGTTCGGTCGGGCGGGGCCCGGCGTGGAGCATGGCGAGTACGTCGACGGCGGTGACATAGCGTTCCGGGTCGGGCAGGCCGTCGCGGAGAATGCCCTCGGCGCCGAGATCCTCGAGGAGGAGCAGGCCGCGTCCGGTGTCGGCGGCGAATATCTCCGGGGCGGAAAGGCCGAGGCCGCGGAGCGCGCCATCGACCGCGATGAAGGCGCGGACATCGCGGGCACGGAAGATGACCCGCGGGTCGAGCACGGCCGGCGCACTCGCGGCCGGCCAGTCCATCAGCACGGCGGTGCGGCCATCCGCCCGGATGCGCTCGTAGCGCCGGGTCGAGGCATCCCCCTGGAGGTGGCGGCGCCTCGCGCCGGCCCAGCCGGCGCGATCGAGGAAGGCGCGGATCGCCCGGCTCCGCGCGAGCCGCGCCAGCACGTCCGGGCTGCCGGCGATGGCGGCGACGCGTCCCTCGCCGGCGATGTCGAAGGCGATGTCGAGACGGTTGGTCCGGGGAAGGCGCGTGCCGGCCCGCTCCGGCCACTCGATCAGCGCTGCGCCGGACGTCAATGCTTCGTCGAGGCCGACCTCGTCGAGTTCCTCCGGGGCGGCGAGCCGGTAGAGGTCGAAGTGGGCGATGGGCAGGCGGCCGAGGGCGTAGGTCTGGACCAGCGTGAAGGTCGGGCTCGGCACCTCGAGCCGCGGGTCGTCGGCGACGGCGCGGATGAGGGCGCGGGCGAAGGTGGTCTTGCCCGCGCCGAGCCCGCCCGACAGCGCCACCACATTGCCGGGTGCAAGGCAGAGGGCGACGTCCTCGGCAAAGGCGACGGTCGCCGCCTCGTCAGGGAGGGGGAGTGTGAATGGTCGCGCCTCTGAAGGGGACATGCCGGGGTTCTGACGCTTCTCCTCGAGAGCCTTCGGACTGGTGCCCGAGCCAACTTCTCCACGGTGCGCGCGGGAATGAGCGGAGGTGGGTATGGCGGCGTCCAGGCTTCGACGCAAGCACTGGAATGAAGCGGTCGTCTCGGGCGCCTACTCCGCCGCCTGGGCCGTGACTCCGGGCCGGATCGGGAGGCGGACCACCACCCGCGAGCCCTGGCCTTCCTCGGAGCGGATCTCGACGGTGCCGCGGTGCAGCTCGACGAAGCTCTTGACGATGGCGAGGCCGAGGCCGGCGCCGCCGCGGGTCTGGCCGCGGGGACGGCTGGCGAAGCGGTCGAAGACGGAATCGACGAAGTCGCGGGGGATGCCCGGCCCGCTGTCGGCGACCACGAATTCGATCATCACGCCGTCGCGGCGGGCGGAAAGCTCTACCCGTCCGCCCTTCGGCGAGAACGAGATGGCGTTGACGAGGAGGTTGAACAGAACCTGGCGGACGCGGCGGCTGTCGGCGTTGAGGCTGCCGGTACCTTCGGCGATCTCGGTGGCGATGCTGATCTCGGTGCCGGCGAGCCGGTCCTCCACGCCCTCGATCGCAGACGAAACGGTCGCCGCGACATCGACCTCGGCATAGTCGAGCTCCATGATGCCGGCGTCGATGGTGGCGAGGTCGAGGATGTCGTTGACGATGGCGAGGAGCGCGGTCGACGACGACATGACGTAGCCGGTGTATTCGCGCTGCTTGCCGGTGAGCGGGCCGACCTTGGTGTCGGCGAGGAGCTGGGTGAAGCCGATGATGTTGGTGAGCGGCGAGCGCAGTTCGTAGGAGACATGGTGGATGAAGGCGTTCTTGAGTGCGTCCGCCGCCTCGAGCGCCTCCGCCCGTTCGGTCAGCGCCCGCTCGATCCGGACCGAGTCGCTCACGTCGACGACGGTCGCCATGGTCTGGCCGTCGGGAAGCGGCACGGTGGCGAAATCGATGACGCGCTCGCCTGGCCGTTCGAGCCGGCCCCTGATGCTCTCACGGCCGTCGGTCAACCCGGCGACGGAGGCGGTGAAGGCGGCCCACACCGCGTCGTCGTCGCCGCTTCGCCGCGTGGCACGCACCAGTTCGGCGACATGCGGCTCGTCGACGAGCGCCGCGCGGTCAAGCCCGAGCACGGCGGCGAAGGTCGGGTTGTGGAGCCGGAGGCGGCCGTCGGAGCCGAACACCGCGACGCCCTCGCTGAGGTGGTCGAGGGTCTCACCCTGGACGCGGCTGAGCCCGATCACCTTGCTCTGCAGCTCGAGATGCTCGGTGACGTTCTCGTAGATCCAGGTCATCCCGCCCTGCGGGTTGGGATTGGCGATGACGCGCAGCGTCTGGCCGTCGGGGAGATGCCAGCTCTGTTCCCGTGCCTCGGTCGCGCGATAGACCGACAGGAGCTCCGTCCGCCAGGCCCGGTAGTCCCGCTGCTCGGGGATGCGACGCGCCGCCCGGAGCCGGTCGAGCACCGCATGCTCGTCGGGCTTCGATTCGAGGAAGGCGGCGTCGAGGCCGAAGAGCTGGCGATAGGCGGCGTTGCTCGACCGGAGCCGCCGATCCGGCCCGAAGATGGCGACGGCGGTGGCGAGCTGGTCGAGGGTGCGGGCGTTGAAGTCGATCTCGCGGCGGAGCGCGGCCTCGGCCCGCTCGACTGCCGTCACGTCGATGGCGATGCCGCCGCTGCCGCTCACCGAGGCGACGTCGATCACGTCGTAGATGCGACGCTCGCCGGAAACCACTGCCGGGAGACGTTTGACGAAGACCGGATCGGCGCGGTGCGCGGCCTCGACGATGCCGCGGCCGGCGCTGTCGATGAGTTCCAGGCCGCGAGAGAGCACGTCGGCTTCGCTCTCGCCGCCCACCGCCTTGATGTAGGCCGCATTCGCCCACAGCAGCTGGCGCTTCTCGTCGCGGAGCCAGATCGGCATCGGCGAGGCGGCGAACATCGCCCGCATCGCCTCGACCTCGGCCTCGAGCAGCGCATAGCGCGCTTCGAGCTCGGCGCGCGCCAGCGCATCGCCGGACAGATCGCGAAAGCGAACCATCGCGGCCGTGCCGGCCGTCCGTCCGGAGGCCTCGATCAGGCGGCCGGTACCGGTGGCTACGGTAAGGACGAAAGCCTCGCCGGACTTGCGGAGCGATTCGACGGCGCGGTCGAGCCGGCCGGCGGATTCCGGCTTCAGCCAGGCGCCGAAGGCGAGGAATGCGCTACGATCCGCCGGCGCGCCCGAGTCGGCGGGGAGGGTACCGGCGACGATCGGTGCGTCTCCGCCGGCATCCCATGCGACCAGGCGCTCGCGGTCGTCCTCGAGGAGGGCGAAGCTGCGTTCGGCGGCGGCCTTGAGCCCGGCGATCCGCGCCCGAAGCGCGTCGTTCTCGGCCTCGACCCGGTTGCGGGCCCGGGTCAGGGCAATGGCGCTGACGATGGCGAAGGCGACGACGCCGACCACCACCACCAGGGTGAGGATGCGCGGCGTGGTGAGCGCGAAGGGGAGGGCGGCTTCGGCGGCGACCAGCGGGGCGGGAAGGAGTGCCGTCGACAGAAGCGTGACGGTAACGAGTCCGGCGCGAATCGCCGTTCCTCTGCCGTCATGGTTCGGCATGCCTCTTTGCCCCCTTCCGGCGTCACGAGAGCGCGAGAAGAAAATCTGCTGGATCATCGCGGGGTCACCCGACGCCCTCCGCGAATCACCCTACTCTAACGGCATGCGGAATCCCGTGTGAAGCTGCTGATTCGATAAAATTGTCGGTTCCGGCGTATCGACCGACGTCGCGGGGGTGGTTTCGGTCGGCGACCCACCCCGCGATGCGGGACGGCGCGGTGCGCCGTCCGGTGTCGCGACGTTCACAATGAGCGGATTTCCGCCGGTCTCAGTACCGATACGTCTCCGGCTTGAACGGGCCCGCCTGCGTGACGCCGATATAGGCGGACTGCTTGTCGCTGAGCGTGGTCAGCTTGACGCCGATCTTCGCAAGATGGAGCCGCGCCACCTTCTCGTCGAGCGTCTTCGGCAGCGTATAGACCTGCTTGCCGTACGCGCCGGGCTTGGTGAAGAGCTCGATCTGCGCCAGCGTCTGGTTGGTGAAGGACGCCGACATCACGAAGCTCGGGTGGCCGGTGGCGTTGCCGAGGTTCACGAGGCGCCCCTCGGAAAGGAGGATGATGCGCTTGCCGTCGGGGAACTCGATCTCGTCGACCTGCGGCTTGACGTTGTGCCACTTGTAGTTCTTCAGCGACGCGATCTGAATTTCTGAATCGAAATGACCGATGTTGCAGACGATGGCGCGGTGCTTCATCTCCCGCATGTGGTCGAGGGTGATGACGTCGACGTTGCCGGTCGCCGTGACGAAGATGTCGGCGCGGGCCGCCGCGTCGTCCATGGTCGTCACCTCGTAGCCCTCCATCGCCGCCTGCAGCGCGCAGATCGGGTCGATCTCCGACACCATCACGCGGCAGCCGGCATTCCGGAGGCTCGCGGCCGAGCCCTTGCCGACGTCGCCGAAGCCGCAAACCATCGCGGTCTTGCCCGACATCATCACGTCGGTGCCGCGGCGGATGCCGTCGGTCAGCGATTCACGGCAGCCGTAGAGGTTGTCGAACTTCGACTTGGTGACGGAGTCGTTGACGTTGATCGCCGGGAAGAGCAGCCGCCCCTCCTTGGCCATCTGGTAGAGGCGCTTGACGCCGGTGGTGGTCTCCTCGGTGACGCCCTTGATGTTCTTCGCGAAGGCCGTGTACCAGCCGGGCTTGGCCTTGAGCTGCTTCTTGATGGTGGCGAAGAGGACTTCCTCCTCTTCGTTGGTCGGGTGGGCGATGACCGAGGGGTTGGTCTCGGCCTGCATGCCGAGGTGGAGGAGGAGCGTGGCGTCGCCGCCGTCGTCGAGGATCATGTTGGCGGTGCCGCCGTCGTGCCACTCGAAGATGCGGTGGGAGTAGTCCCAGTAGTCCTCGAGGGTCTCGCCCTTGTAGGCGAAGACCGGCGTGCCGGCGGCGGCGATGGCCGCGGCGGCATGGTCCTGCGTCGAGTAGATGTTGCAGGAAGCCCAGCGCACCTCGGCGCCGAGCGCCTGCAGCGTCTCGATCAGCACCGCGGTCTGGATGGTCATGTGCAGCGAGCCGGCGATGCGCGCGCCGCGGAGCGGCTGCTCGGGGCCGTACTCCTCGCGGGTCGCCATCAGGCCGGGCATCTCGGTCTCGGCCATGGAAATCTCCTTCCGACCCCAGTCGGCGAGGCCGATGTCCTTGACCACGTAATCCTTGAATTCCGCCATCTCGTCCGCTCCTTGAGGCAGGGGCCGAGCCCCTTTCACATGGCGGGGGTTATAGCGGGCGACGGGAGGGTGGGCAATAAGGATATAAAGATTTCTTTATGTAATACGACGCCGGTGACAGCTTGCCATCCTAACCGACTGCAAGAGAGCGAGACCGTACTCGCCCGGGTTCGACCACCGAGAAACGGCCGGCCCAATCGTCCCTTGCCATGATGGTGGCGGCGAGTCGGACAGTCTCGTGCGGCGGCATTGGCACGCGCAGGAGGATCACGCCGCACTTGGATGGGAGCCTTTCCGAGCGGGCGATCTCGCCGAAGTCCTTGTCGAATGTCAGGAGAATTCGTTCCTCCTTCATGGCGAGTGCAAGGACTTCCTTGTCGGAAATGCCCGGCGAGACAGTACGTATCCAGGACACGTCAGAGCCCGCCTCGACGAGAGCCCTCACTAAGGGGCCCGGCACGTTCTCATCGACAAGAAGCCGCATCATGCGGCGGTCGGGTAGACCCGCTCTGAACTCAAGACATCGCGAGCATAGGCGAGACAGGCCTGAATGTCGGCACTCTCGAGACCCGGATAGGAATCAAGGATGTCCGCCTCGGTCCAGCGTTCGGCGAGAAGACCGATGATGAACTCGACCGACAGACGCGTGCCGCGAACAACCGGCTTTCCGGCAAGGACGGCCGGGTCGAGGATGATGCGGGGCTGTTCGGTCATGGCTTCCTCTGGTGCGAGGCCTGCTGTTCATCGCCGGTGCGAGCCAAGCCAGTCTAGCGTCGCCGGTGCGAGCCAAGCCAGTCTAGCGTCAAACCCTACTTTCGATAAAGCCGTCCTGCCCGCCTCACGCCGCCACCGGCCGGAACCGCAGCGTGGCGAAGGTGATGGCGAGCGCGGCGAGCGCGCAGGCGGCCATGGTCGCGGTGAGCGGGATGGCGGTGCCGTCGAACAGCGCGCCGACCAGGCCCGCGCCGATCGCGCTGAGCCCGAACTGGAGCGTCCCCATCGGGCCGGAGGCGGTGCCCGCCTTCTCGCCGTGGGGGTCGAGCGCGAGCACCGTGCCTGGCGTGCCGACGAAGGCGAGGCCGGCGAAGGTGACCCAGACCAGCGGCAGGCCGACATGGAGCGGCGCGATGTCGAGGAGGGTGGCGAGGAACAGCGTCGTGCTCGCCGCGGCGCAGACGATGGTGGCGACCATCACCAGCCGCTCGGCGCCGAGCTTCCGCATCGCCGGTGCGCTGAACTGGGTGAGGCCGATGCCGACGGTGGCGCAGGTCGCGAAGAGGAGCGAGTACTGCCAGGGTTTCAGGCCATGGACGCCCATGAAGAAGAAGGCGGAGCCGACGACGAAGGCGAAGAGCACGGTCTGGACCAGGCCGGTGATCATGGTCAGCGCCATGAAGCGCCCGTCGAGCAGGAGGCCGCCATAGCCCGAGAAGGCGCGGCCGAAGCTCTTCCGGTCGCGCTGCGCGGGCGGCAGCGTTTCGGGCAGCAGGAAGAACACCATGGCGTGGCCGAGGAGGCCGATGAAGGCGTTCACCCAGAAGATCGATCGCCAGGAGAAGAATTCGATGAAGAAGCTGCCGGCGAGCGGCGCGATCAGCGGCGAGATGCCGAGGAGCAGGAAGGTCAGCGCCAGAAGCTGCGCCGCGCGCGGGCCGGTATAGAGATCGCGGATCACGGCGCGAACGATCACCGCCGTCGCGCAGATGCCGAGGCCCTGGATGAAGCGGAGCACGATCAGCGTCTCGATGTCCGGAGCGAAGACGCAGCCGATGCCCGCCGCGATGAACAGGATCAGGCCGCCGATCAGCGGCGGCCGGCGGCCATAGGCGTCGGCGAGGGGCCCGTAGACCGGCTGCCCGACCGCAAGCGCCAGGAAGAAGGCGACCAGCGTCTGCTGCGCCGCGCCGACATCGGTGCCGAGGTCCGCCGCGATCACCGGCAGGCCGGGCATGTACATGTCGATCGCGATCGGCCCGACCGCCGACAGGAGGCCGAGCACCAGCGCGAAGCAGGCGAAGTGGGGATCGTGGCCGGTGGTCATGGCTGTGCGCGGGGTCGCGGGCGGCGGACGCTATCCGGGGACGCGAGCCGGGGCAACGTCGGACGTTGTGGTCACAGCGCGGCGACTACTTGTAATTAGACTCCACGCGAGCCTTGGCCAAATCCGACTATGGACGTCCGCGATCCCGAAAATTTCGATCAAAAACGTAGATGCATCTACGTTATATGCGTCGGCGCCGGTTGACAGGTCGTCTATTTTCCGGAACAGTAGGGCCGCTGGGAGGCTACCAACCGATCCCAGCGGCCCGCAAGCCATAGCGATAAGGAGATACCGCTTATGCACACCGAAGTTACCATCCCCGCCGACCGGGTCAAACCGATCATCGTCGAGTCGCCCCAAACACCCGCAATGGTGGCGCAGGAGGAAGCATCGAATACCGGTGGGATGGCCCTCCCCGGAGTTCTGTTCAAGCAAGGTGACCGCTACTGCATCAGCACGGCAATTCACATGCGGCGAATCCGGAGCAGGCTCCTGGAGGTCAGGTCAGCCCGGGCGAAGGGGGGCGTCGCAGATGTGCAGGCCGCTACGAACCGCCCCGTAATGAACGACCATGTCGCGAGCATCGCTAGCTATCTGCGCGACAATGTGGGCGCTCGCTACATCCTGCCTCCTATGACGCTGAATGTTCAGGAGCGGATATCGGTCTACATGCCCCACTACGTGGCGCAAGGACATTTCGGATCGGTGTTCCTCGTGATCCCCGAGACAGCGCATCTCTCGGTAACCGACGGCGGGCACCGCACGACCGCGATCGTTCATGCCTACGAAAACATGAACGAGGAACAGCGCGCCGAGTTCGACCGGGACGCCGTTTCGGTCATGATCACGCTCGAGGGTGAGATCACCCAGATTCATCAGGACTTTGCCGACTGCTCCAAGACCAAGCCTCTTCCCGCATCGCAACTCGCCGCATACGACCGTCGCAATCCCGCCAACGGTCTCGTGCTCGACCTCGTCGAGCGCTGCCGGCTCTTCACCGACAAGATCGACAGCACGTCGAAGACCCTGAGCAGCACCAGCACCAACCTGTTTCTGACGAATCAGGTCAGACAGTTGGTCAAGGAGTTGCTCGTCGGCGATTATGCGATGTCGGACGACAGCTTCGAGTCGAAGGCCAAGGAACTGCTCGGTTCATCCGGGACTGCCCACTATCAGGATCAGCTTGGCCAATTCGGCGAGTTCGTCGATATCGTTACCGACTCGGTGCCTGTCCTGGCGGAGATCGCGTCCCTGCCCGCCGGCACGCCGCGGAACATTATAAGAGACCGTCGCGCGGAGGGATGGATTTGCCTGACGGCCACTGGGATGGTCATCATCGGCCGGATCGGATACGAACTTTTCCGTGACCGACGCGCCGACTGGCGCGATGTCGCGCGACGGCTTGGCAATGTTGACTGGAGCCGCGATGCATCGCTCTGGCGGAACAACATCGTCCGCGCGGGAAAGATGACCACCCAACGCGCCCCCGTCCGACTTGCGGTCGAGAATGTTCGCCGGAGCATCGGGCTTACGCCCAACTCCAAGCTCGATGTGGACCTCGCTCAGGCGGCATGATCTTTCGTGCTGTGCCGCTGTGACCGATGGTCCAGTGCTGGCCTGCCGCAGCAGCGAGCGCGAAAGTTCAATCTTCTCGCCGGCCTCGCCTCTCGGGAGGATCTGACATGACCGCAAGAGTGACGGAGGCAATGGTTGCCGCTGGTGGCGATGTCCTGTTGCGACACGTCAACGCGCTGGAACAAGTGATCTACGTCGCATTCCGCGAGGCGCTCACCGCCTCCCTGTCCACGCCCGGCTCCGGCGCGGCGGGTGAGTCAGAGCGCGAAGAAAGGCTTGTTGTCCTCGCGGAACTGCTCCTGCGACTGGATGCCAGCGGCGATCTACCCGCCGAAGGTCTGGCAGGGCTGCAACGTCTCACACGCTCAGCGCTCGGACGGGAGGGACAAGGGGATGGCGAAGCCGGTGAGCAATGATCACTCCCACACCGGGCCGCGAAGGCACCTGAAAAGGGGACACGGGCCATGCACGGATCGCGCTCGCCGGCTAAGCTCTCCCGTGCCTGCGGAATCACTCTTTGCGAAGCCGCAAGAGCACTTTCTTGCCGGACTGATGGCGCTCGACGCGCCCAGCTTCGATGAGCCTCCCGATAATCGTCCAAGAGAGCATGTTCTTGTAGGGCTTCGCGGTCGTGATTCCCAAGCTCTCCGCGATCTCGGCGTTGGTCAGGCCGTCGGGATGCTGATCGAGAAGCCCCGCCACCGCCTGCTCAAGTTTGAGCAAGCCATCCTGGGCTTGCTGATGGGGCGACGACATGCGGGGACTCTCACTGCTGAGCCGAGGACCGGAAGCACCAATGAGCAAACACGAATATGCATTCGACGTAAAGTTGTTCGCCGTAGTTCGGGTGGAAGCGGACAGCCTTGCGCGAGCCAAACGAGCCATCGTAAAGGCGCTCGATTGCGCGAGCTTCAACGTCTCCTTTGAGCATGCGCAAGGCGCGGTCAGGGTGACGGAGGCTTCAGTCGACATTGACGAAAGCGGCGGGCCGGACCTTTTCGAAGTCGATGGGGAGTTCGTCTACGAGGATGAATATGAGGAGAAGGACAGTAGCCAGACCTGACGGTCAGCCGCCGAACGAGCGGAGATACGCTCGGCGGGTGGTGGCGCATTGGTACTCTGAACCCCCGTTCCTACCCCTCTTCCCCGAAATAGTCGGCGACGAGGGCGGCGAGTGCGTCCAGGGCATCCTCGGCGTCGGAGCCCTCGGCGGTGACGCGGATCACCGAGCCCGGGCTCGCGGCGAGCATCATCAGGCCCATGATCGAGGTGCCGCCGACGGTGGTGACGTCCTTGGTGACCGTGATTTCGGCCTCGTAGCGTTCCGCGGTCTGGACGAATTTCGCGGCGGCGCGGGCGTGAAGGCCGCGCTTGTTGACGATCGTCAGGTCGCGGTGGAGAAGCCCGCTCACGGTCGCGCCGGACGTCATTTTCCGTTGAGCACCTGGCTTGCGACGTTGATGTATTTCCGCCCGGCGTCCTGCGCGTCGGTGATCGCCTGGGCGAGCGGCTTCTCGCCGCGGACGCTCGCGAGCTTGATCAGCATCGGCAGATTGGCGCCGGCGATGACCTCGACCTTGTTCGCCTCCATCACCGAGATGGCGAGGTTCGACGGCGTGCCGCCGAACATGTCGGTGAGCAGGATCACGCCGGAGCCGTCGTTGACGCGCCCGACCGCCTCGAGGATGTCCTGCCGGCGCCGCTCGACATCGTCGTCGGGGCCGATCGACACCGTCTCGATCTGCGTCTGCGGGCCGACCACATGTTCGAGCGCCGCCCGGAATTCCACGGCCAGCTTGCCGTGGGTCACGAGAACAAGTCCGATCATCGCGATCTGGTTTTCCCTGACCCGTTCCCTGTCATCCGTCCTTCACGAGGCGTCTGCACGCCGCCCCGCCGGGGCGCGCTATCTTGACCAATCGATTCCGCAACGCAAGAGGCTTCGGTCGTCGCGGGGGCGATCGCGGTCTCGGGCCGCGCCGCCCTGACGAGACGACCGAGCGCGAAGCGGACCCGCGCCGCAGCGTCGCCGACGCCGATCGGCAGCATCAGCCGCGGCAGAACGACGCCCATCACGTTTGCCTCCATCTCCGCGGGCTCGGGCATGCGCGGGCATTGGTCCGGCGGCAGCAGATCCACGACGAGCGCGATCGCGACCGGCGAGACATGGGCGATGTCGACGATGCCCAGGCCGCGCACCTCGAGCTTGCCGGCGAGCGCCGTCGGTGCCCTGGCGAAGAGGCGGCCGCCCGCTACGGCGAGCTCGACGCGGTCGTCGGCGATCAGTTGGTTCAGGGCGGGGTCGCGGTCGATCAGGCCGAGGACGAGCGACGACTTGCCGCTCCCCGAGGCTCCCCGGACAAGGACGCCGTGCGCGCCGATGGCGACGGCGGAGGCATGCACGGTTTCGGGCAGGCTCATTCGGCGGGAAGCCGCACCACGAATCGCGCCCCGACAATCTCCGGCGATTCGCCGGGCGGGGACGCCGCCCGGGTGCGGTTCTCGGCGACGATCGTGCCGCGATGCGCCTCCACGATCTGCTTCGAGATCGACAGGCCGAGGCCTGAGTTCTGGCCGAAGGATTCCTGGTCGGAACGGTCGGTATAGAAGCGCTCGAAAATGCGCTCGAACTGGTCGTCGCGGATCCCCGGCCCCTCGTCCTCGACGCTCACCTCGACTCCCCCGGCCTTCATCGGCCTGAGCCGGACGCGGACGGTGCCGTCCTTGCGGCAGAACGAGCGGGCATTGTCGATGAGGTTGTTGAACACCTGGCCAAGACGGATGTCGTGGCCGAGGACGAAATAATCTTCCGGCTCGGCGCGCTGGATGTCGAGCTGGAATTTCGGACCGCCCGGCGGCGTGGTGTCGCGCATCATGCCGACGACCGTCTCCAGGACCTGCCGGATATTGACCGGGGCTGCGTCCTGCCGCGCGAGCTCGGCGTCGAGCCGGGAGGCGTTGGAGATGTCGCTGATCAGCCGGTCGAGACGGCGGACGTCGTGCTGGATGATCGCCGCCAGCCGCGCCTTGGCCTCGTCGGTCCTGGCCAGCGGCAGGGTCTCGACGGCGCTTCTGAGCGAGGTCAGCGGATTCTTGAGCTCGTGCGCAACGTCCGCGGCGAAGCTCTCGATCGCCTCGATGCGGTTATAGAGCGCGGAGGTCATGTCGCGGACCGCCTGGCTGAGATGGCCAATCTCATCGCCGCGATGGCTGTAGTCGGGGATTTCGGGCCGCGACATCATGCCCCCGTGGCGGACGCGGTCGGCGGCGTCGGCGAGGCGGCGGAGCGGCGCTGCAATGGTGCCGGCGAGCAGGATGGAGAGGAGCACGGTGACAGTGGCGGCGACCACGAAGACGCGGACGATCGCGAGCCGCTCGGCGTGGACGATGGCGTCGATATCGCCGGCCTCGGTCGACAAAAGGAGCGACCCGTAGACCGTGCCGTAGCGCTGGATCGGCACCGCCACCGACACGATCAGCTCGCCGCGATCGGTGACCCGGACGATGTTCTGCGCCGTGCCCTTGAGCGCGCTCTCGACCTCGACATAGCCCTTGCCGTTGGCCGAGCCGAGCTCCTTGTAGAGCGGCAGGTCGCTCTTCTGGAGCCAGAGGTTGATCGTCTGCCAGACCCGGTCCATCAGCGGCCGCTCGGCAGCAGGGGCCGGCAGGTCGAACCCGAGGACCTGGCCGCGGGCGTAAAGGTGACGCGAGTCGATGACCAGCGCGCCGTCGCGGTCATAGATGCGGGCCCGGGTCCGCGTCGGCGAGATCAGCCGCCGCAGGATCGGCGCGGCCCGTTCCGGATTGATGCCGAACTCATAGGCATCGAACACCTCCACGGCGGACGCGGCGCTGCCGCCGGCCTCGAGGTCGAGGAGGCTGTCGGGATCGATTGCCGAGGGGTTCGGCGCCATCGTCGACGACGTGCCCAGAGCGCCGGCGATGATCTCGCCCTGGACCAGCAGACTCGCCACCCGCGCGTCGGTGAGGCCGGCGCGGAACTGGTTGACGTAGAGGATGCCCGAGACGAGCACCACGAGCGCCGCGAGGTTGACGACGATGATGCGGCGGGTGAGGCTCGAAAAGACGTGCAGGCCGACGAAGCGGCTGAAGCCGCCCTGGTGGCGGCGCGCACGCGGTTTGGCGGAGTCCTCCGCCTCGGTCTCGCGTATGGTCTGGTCTTCGGTCGTTGCCGTCATCGGGTCGCGTGGCGGCGTTCCCCGCGCCGTCAGACCTCCTTGAATCGATAGCCTACCCCATAGAGGGTCTCGATCATGTCGAATTCGGGATCGACGACCTTGAACTTCTTTCGGAGCCGCTTGATGTGGCTGTCGATGGTCCGGTCGTCGACATAGACCTGATCGTCATAGGCCGCATCCATCAGCGCATTCCGGCTCTTGACCACGCCGGGACGGTGGGCGAGCGCGTAGAGGATCAGGAACTCGGTCACCGTGAGGGTCACCGGCTGGGTGTTCCAGGTGCAGGTGTGGCGCTCCTGGTCCATGGACAGCGCGCCGCGGTCGAGGATCTTCGCCGCCTCGGTCTGCTTGGGCGCGGAGGCGTCGCGCGGCTGGAAGCGGCGGAGCACGGCCTTGACCCGCTCGACCAGGAGGCGCTGCGAGAACGGCTTCTTGATGAAGTCGTCGGCGCCCATCTTGAGGCCGAACAGTTCGTCGATCTCGTCGTCCTTGGAGGTGAGGAAGATGACCGGCAGGTCGGTCTTCTGGCGGAGGCGGCGGAGAAGCTCCATGCCGTCCATCCGCGGCATCTTGATGTCGAGGATGGCAAGGTCCGGCAACACGCTCTGGAAGCCGTCGAGGGCGGAGGCGCCGTCGGTATAGGTCTGCACCCGGTAGCCCTCGGATTCGAGCGCGATGGAAACCGAAGCGAGAATGTTGCGATCGTCGTCGACCAGAGCGATCGTCGGCATGGATGTCGAGCTCCGTCTAAGGCGGGCAGGCGAACCCTCAGCCCAAGGGGTATGATGGCGGGAGCCTTGTAGCCATCATTACGCGGAAAGTATGGCGTTAGCATACCGGATCGGCGGATTTCCGCCAACCCGGCGATTGGCGGGGCCCAATGCGGCCCCGCGGCAGCCCACGAACGGCCGGGGAAGCGACCCCTCGCCGCCTCACATCACCATGCCGTTCGACGCGAAGACGTGGCAGCGCGTCGGGTCGAAGATGATGCCGACGTTCTCGCCCGCCTTGCCTTTGTAGTCGCCGTCGTCCTGGACGACGATCGTCCCGGCCGGCGTGTCGACATACATGATCGTCGCATTGCCGAGATGTTCGACGATCTGGATCGTGCCGGGGAGGTTGCTGTTGGCGGCGCCGGCCGCGCTGATGCCGACATGCTCCGGCCGGATGCCGAGCTCCAGCCCGCCGTTCTTCTTGGCCGGCCCTTTTCGTGTCGTGACCGTCACCTGGCCGCCGCCCTTGAGGTCGAGGGCCGCGGTCGAGCCGTCGACCTGCTTCAGGTCGGCCGGGACGAAATTCATGGTCGGCGACCCGATGAACGAGGCGACGAACTTGTTCTCCGGCGACAGGTAGAGGTCCATCGGCGCGCCGATCTGCGAGATCACGCCGTGGTCGAGCACGACGATCTTGTCGGCGAGCGTCATCGCCTCGACCTGGTCGTGGGTGACGTAGATCATGGTCGACTTGAGGTCGTTGTGGAGCTTGGCGATCTCGATCCGCATCTGGACGCGGAGCATGGCGTCGAGGTTGGACAGCGGCTCGTCGAAGAGGAACACCTCCGGCTCGCGGACCAGCGCCCGGCCAATGGCGACGCGCTGGCGCTGGCCGCCGGAAAGCTGGGCGGGCTTGCGGTCGAGGAGCTGCTCCAGCTGGAGCATCTTCGCGACCTCGTTGGTGCGCCGCTCGATCAGGTCCTTTGGCGCCTTGGCGACGCGGAGCGAAAACGAGATGTTCTGACGGACCGTCATGTGCGGGTAGAGCGCATAGGACTGGAACACCATGGCGATGCGGCGCTTGGCCGGCGGCACATGGGTGACGTCGACCCCGCCGATATGGATCGAGCCGGCGGTCACCGCCTCCAGCCCCGCGATCATCCTGAGCAGGGTGGACTTGCCGCAGCCGGACGGGCCGAGAAGCGCACAGAACGCGCCCTTCTCGACGGAGAGGTCGAGATTCTGTATCGCCACGACCGGACCATAGTTCTTCTTCACGCCCCTGAGTTCGACGTCCACCACTCGGTCTCCTCTGTCCTCCGCGGCCCGGCAAGGCCGCCCGCTACCCTTCGGGAATCCATACCAGCATCTGGCCCGGACCGCGATTGCACCAGAGATAGTAGGGGATCGCGGTGAGTTTGGCATCACCGGTTTTTGCGGGAGTCTGGCGGTAAAGCGCACCGTCCCAATCGTCCGTCTCCATGGCCGTCGCATCGGCCACGACCGTCACGATCCCGCCGAACAGGTCGCCGCGCTCCGCCGGCTCCAGCAGCGCCCCCCGCGGTAGCCGGAGCCGCTTCACCGGCAGCTTGCCGTTGTCGGGCTGTTCGGCGCAGTAGACGAGCGGCCCGCGCCGGATCGCCACGCGCCCGACATCCGCCCGTACGTCGGGGTGCGCGTAGATGCGCTCGGCCGGCATGGGCAAGTCGATCTCGACGGTGTCGCCCGCCTTCCACGCGCGGCGGAGCGCGACATAGCCGCTGGTCTTCGCCGCGGTATCGACCGGCTCGCCGTTCAGCCGCATCGTCTCGCCGCGCGCCCATCCGGGGATGCGGAGCTTCAGGGTGAAGGTCGCCGGGGCGTCGGGATCGACCACGATCCTCACCTTGCCCGACCAGGGATAGTCCGCGGTCTGCCGGATCGTGACGGGACGCCCGCCGGCGTCGAGCCGCGCCGTGCTGCCGCCATAGAGGTGGACGGCGATGGTATCTTCGTCGGTCGAATAGAAATAGCCGCCGACCGAGGCCACGAGGCGCGACACGTTCATCGTGCAGCACGGGCAGGTGTGCCATTGCCAGCGCGTGTCGTCGCCGTTCGATTCGAGCCGGTTCTCGTAGAAGTAGTGGGTGCCGTCGCGGGAGAGCCCGGCGAGCGCGCCGTTGAACAGCGCCAGCTCCATCACGTCGGCATACTTGCCGTCGCAATCGAGGTTGACCATGCGCTGCGCCCAGAAGATCAGCGCGACGGAGGCACAGGTCTCGGCATAGGCGGTGTCGTTCTCGAGGTCGTAGTCCTCGGTGAAGCCCTCGTTCGAGGCCGACGGGCCGAGCCCGCCGGTCACGTACATCCGCTTCGAGGTCACATCCTCCCACAGCACTTGGCAGGCGCGCTTCAGCGCCGCGTCGCCGAGCTCGGCGGCGAGGTCCGCCATCGCGGTGTACATGTACATCGCCCTGACCGCATGGCCGACAGCCTTGTCCTGCTCGCGCACCGGCTTGTGGGACTGGCTGTATTCGTGGCTCTTGAACCAGTATTTCTTCGGGTCGTCGCCGCGTGCCACCGCCTCGACGTCGAAGTAGTGCGGCGGCTGCCGTCCGCGCTCGTCAATGAAGTAGACGGCGAGATCGAGATGCTTCCTCTCGCCGAGCAGGCGATAGAGCTTGACCAGCGCCAGCTCGATCTCCTGGTGGCCGCAATAGCCGTGCTTCTGGCCGGGACCGGGACCGAGGACGGTGGCGATGTGGTCGATGTATCGGAGCATGATGTCGAGGAGCTTTCGCCGTCCCGTCGCCTGGTAGTAGGCGATGGCGCCCTCGAGCATGTGCCCGGCGCAGTAGAGCTCGTGGCGGTCGCGGAGGTTGGTCCAGCGCTTGTCCGGCTCGCGGCCGAGATACCAGCAGTTCAGGTAGCCGTCCGGGGCCTGGGCCTTTTCGAGATCCGCGACGATCGCGTCGATCTGCGCCTCGATCGTGGCATCCCGACGGTGGCGGAGGGCATAGCTCGCCGCCTCAATCCACTTGCCGATGTCGGAATCCCAGAATACCTGCGTGGTCATCCCGTGGTTCCTGATTGGGATGCGGAGCGGCGGCGGCGGCTGCGGCAGCTTGAGCGAATCGAGGATGCCGTATTCGACGAGCCGCACATGCTGGCTCGGGATGGTAGCGTTGAGCACGGTGTCGAGGCGCTCGCGCCAGAAGGCGCCCTCCATGCTCACCTTGGTGAAGTCGACCGGCTGCAATCCTGTCATGGCGCCTCAACCCTTCAGTTGACGTTGGTTCAAGCCGTCACCCGCCCGAGCCGCGCACCGCAGGAGTCGCGGACGACGAGGCTGCAGGGCAGGCGGCGGAGGCCGCGGAGCGGCTCGCCGGCGATCAGCCGGATGAGGTGGCTGCCGGCGGCGCGGCCGAGTTCGACGAGGTTCATGTCAACCGTGGTGAGCGGCGGCCGCGTCGCCTCGGCAATGATCTCCCAGTTGTCGAAGCCGACGACCGACACCGCGTCGGGGACGACGATGCCGCGTTCGCGGAGCGCATCGCATACCCCGCGGGCGATCTGGTCGTTGCCGCAGGAGATCGCGTCGGGCGGCGGCACCCGGCCGCGGAAGAGCTGGGCGACCGCCTCGCGGCCCCAGCCCTCCGACCAGACGCCCGGCAGGTAGAATCCCTCCGGCTCGGTAAGCCCGTGGCTGGCCAGCGTCTTGCGGTAGCCGTCGCGGCGGAGCCGCACCGCCTCGAACCGTTCGGGCCCGGTGACATGGGCGATCCGCTTCCGCCCGAGGCGGGCGAGGTGGTCGACGGCGAGCACCGCGCCGGCCTCGTCGTCGGGGATGAGGCAGCAGGCGTCGGGGTCGTCGCTCTGCGAGAACACATAGAGGATGGGAACGCCCGGTACCGGCACCCTGAGCTGCGAGCGGCGGTCGGCACGGCGTGCGGTTACGACGATGCCGTCGACGCGCTTCGAAAGAAGCGACTCGACGTGCTGGGCCTCGCGTTCGGGATCGTCGGTGGCGTTGCACATGAAGACGGAAATGCGGCTGTCGGTCAGGCATTCCTCCAGCCCCTCCATGATCGGGATGGTGAAGCGGCCGAAGGAGTCGGTGGAGATCAGGCCGACGGTGAAGGTCTGGCCACGGTGGAGGCTCTGGGCGAGGTCGTTGGGGCGGAAGCCGAGGTCGCGCGCGGCCGAGATCACCCGCTCCCGCGTCTCCTGCCGGAGGCTGCCATTGTGGTTGAGCGCCTTGGACACGGTGCCGACGCTGACCCGGGCCAGACGCGCCACATCGCGGATGGTCGGGCGGCCCTCATGGGGGCGCCGTGCCGCCGCCTCCGCCGGGATTTCGCCGTCCGCCTGCTCAACCATCGCCATGCCCCCTCATTTCACGGCTCCGCTCAGGAATCCGGAGACGTAGTATTTCTGAAGGAGCACGTAGAACAGCACGCAAGGGATGATCGCGATGGTGATGCCGGCCTGGAGCATGCCCCAGTCGGTGCCGCCGATCGACGTCTCCTGCCGGGCGGCGGCGAGCACCAGCGGCAGGGTGAAGGTCGAGCCGCGGTTCATGATGACGAGGGCGGCGAGGAACTCGTTCCAGGAAGTGATGAAGGCGAACAGCGCCACGGTCACGATCGCCGGGCGGATCGCCGGCAGGTAGATGCGGGTGAGCACCTGCCAGCTCGTGCAGCCGTCGATGACGGCGGCTTCCTCGAGCTCGCGCGGCACCGCCTCGAAGCTGTTCCGCATGATGTAGATGCTGAACGGGATCTGGATCGCGGTGTGGATTATGGCGAGGCCGAACAGAGTATTGGTGAGGCGCATCCCGGCGAACATGAAGAACAGCGGCGTGAGCAGGGCCTGGTAGGGGATGATCAGGGCGAGGAGCAGGAGGCTGAACAGGAACTCCTTGCCCGGCACGGGGAAGCGGGCCAGCGCATAGCCGGCGGGGATCGTGAGCCCGAGGCAGAAGAGAATCGCGAGAAGCGCGGTGCCGGCGCTGTTGAAGAGGTAGGTCAGCAGGCCGTCCTGGTAGGCCCAGAGGCGCTCGTAGCTGTCGAGGCTCAGTTCGTGCGGGAACCAGGTCGGCGGGATCGCCGCCGCCTCCATCGTGGTCTTGAACGAAGCCGCCACCGAGAAGACGAGCGGCGCGATCATCACCGCGACGATCGCCATGCAGATGGCGCCGACGAGGTAGCCGGTCCGGCCCGACGGCGCGGCGAAGGCGAAGCGGCGCATGCCGGGCGCTGCCCGCCCCGCGAACGCATAGTCCGCGCTCATGCGTGCGTCCTCCGGGTGAGCATGAGCTGGCCGATGGTCATCAGGAGGATGATGAGGGCGAGGATCAGAGACAGCGCCGCGCCGTAGCCGAGCTTCAGGTACGGGAACGAGTTGAGATAGATCCAGAACACCGAGGTGGCGGTCTGGTTGAAGGGCTGGCCGGCGGTCATCAGATAGAACTGGTCGAAGGCGAGCAGCGAGCCGATGACGCTGAACAGCGTGACGAGAAGGATGGTGCGGGCGGTCAGCGGCAGGGTGATCATCCGCACCCGCTGCCAGTAGCGTGCGCCGTCGGCCATCGCCGCCTCGTTCACCTCCTGCGGGATCGCCTGGATCGCGGCGACGAAGAGGAGCATGCCGAAGCCGACCACCTTCCACACGATGGAGGCGATCACCGCCCACATCGCGCGGTTCGCATCCTCGCCGAACCAGACCACCGGCTTGTCGACCAGGCCGAGGTCGACCAGCCCGCGGTTGACGAGCCCGAAGTCGTAGCTGAACAGCCAGTACCAGAGCAGGCTCGATACCCCGAGGCCGATGACCACGGGGACGAAGACCACGGCGCGGGTGAGTTTCCGGAGCGGCGTGTTCTGCGCGACGAGAAGCGCCAGTCCGTAGCCGAGGATCATCAGGATCGGCGTGATCCAGAGCGTGTATTCGAGCGTGAAGCCGAGCGAGGTCCAGAACTGGCGATCGTTCCAGGCGCGGACGAAGTTGGCGACGCCGACCCATCTGGGCGGCTCGATGATCGACCAGTTGTGGAACGACATCCACATCATCTGCACCACCGGCCAGGCGGTGAAGGCGAGGACGAAGAGGAGGGCCGGGGCGAGGTAGAGAAGCCCCGTCAGCCTGGCGTTGCGGCTTGCGTACATCGACCGGTCCGGTGCTTTCCGAAATGGGGGGCCGCGGGCGAGGGAGTGGCGCCCGCGACCCGATGCGCCGTGCGGCTACTGCGCGGCGATCACCTTCATCTGCTCCTGCGCGTCCGCGATGATCTCGTCGAGATCGTCGTCGGTGTAATAGGCGCGCTGAAGCATCTGCAGCCAGGGACCCTGCGGCGAGTTGATCTGCTCGAAGAAGGTCAGCGTGTAGGGCGTCTGTCCGACCGACAGCGCCTTGGCCACGTCCTGCACCAGCGGCTCGGCGTTGAAATACGGGTTGTCGGTCATGTCGGAGCGGGTCGTGAGGTTCAGCATCTTGGCGTAGCCCTCGACCTGCACTTCGTCCGACAGGATGAACTTCATGAAGTCGACCGCGTCGTCGACCCGCGTCGAGCCCTTCGGGATGGTGACGAGGTCGCCGCCGATGAAGGAGGCGGCCGAGCCCGGCTCGACGCCCGGCAGGAGGGCGATGCCGAAGTCCATGTTCGGGTTCTGCTCGCGGGCTAGCGTGATGTTGAAGTTGCCCGTGCCCATCATGCCGAGCTTGCCGGAACCGAAGCGGAGGTGGAAGGTCTCGCCGTTCTCGGCGCGGGCGTCGTCATGGACGTTGCCGGCCTTGATCATGTCGCGCGCCCACTGCAGCACTTCCTTGACGCCGTCGCCGACCAGCGGCTCGCCGTCGGCATTGGGCTCGATGCTGGCGCCGGAGGCCCACATCAGCGGGCCGACGGTGAAGATGTTGCAGCCGGCGCAGGAGCCGGGCAGGAAATAGCCCTTCACGTCGCCGCCGATCGCGGTGATCTTGTCGGCATATTCGCGGATCTCGGCGAGGCTGGTCGGCGGCTTCGCCGGGTCGAGCCCGGCCTCGCGGAACAGGCCCTTGTTGTAGAAGAGCGCCGACACGTCGGCATAGAGCGGCACCCCGTAGAGGCGGCCGTCATAGGTCGCGACCGTCATGTGGCCTGGGCTCGCGGTCTTTAACGTCGGGTCGTCCTTGAAGTAGTCGGTGATGTCGACGAGCTGACCGGCCGCCTCGAATTGCGGGCCATAGATCAGGTCGAGGCCCATCAGGTCGGGCACGTCCCCGGAGGCGATGGCCTGGGCGAGCTTCGCCACCATCTCGGCATGCGGGATGTAGGTGAGCTGGATCTTCCGGTCGGGGTTCTTCTCGTTCCACATCTCGACCAGACGGTCGACCATGCCGGCATTTCCGCCGGAACGTTCCCACATCACCAGGTCCTCGGCGATCGCCGGGGCGGCTGCGGTCATGAAAGCCGATACGGCGATGCCGGCGACCAGAGTGGACAGTGCCTTGAAAAGTTTCATGATTTCCTCCCGTTTGAGACATTTTGCATTGGCGCCTAAGCGGCGCTTTTTCTGGGAAAAGCTTTTCCTATATAGCCACACAACCCCGAAGCAAGGCAAGGGGGGTTTATTCCGGCGCTGCAGATTTCCTCGGAATCGACGGAAACTCGTAGACCCGACATTGGCCGGAGCGGCGATACCCGTTCTCGCGACGGTCCCGTTTTCCTAAATTTTCCTGAGGACGCGACGCGTGTCATCTCCCCGCGGCGCGTGGATCAATGAATTGAAATAAAAGGAAAAAATGGCGGCAGTCGGCAGCTAATGGCGCGACGCCGCCGATTCCATTCGGAAAACGGCCGCCTGTGATTACCCGGCCGCTTCGAACGCGCGCTCCAGCATCTGCAGGCAGTCGGCGGCCTGGCGCCGCGAGGCTTCCTCTTCCCAGCGGGCCGAGATCTCGCGGAGGTCGCGAATGGCGGCGTCGACCGCCGTCAGGAGGTCGATGTCGTCGTACTCCGGCTCGATCCGGCTTCGCACAGGAAAAAGAATGATGTCCGCCATACGCCCCCCGTTTGACGCAGATCAGAATCGCGATTCGCGTGAGGCTCTATAGGGCCAGTGAAGGGTTAACCGCGGGTCAACCGGCGCGTCCGATTGCGCTGGGGCGGGTCCCGTCCGCTGCCGACGGGAACAGCCCAAGCGTCGCGGGCGTTGCTACGATTGGGTCAGCAGGAAGGGTACAGCCGATGGAACTGAAGCTCCGGCAGGGAACCTGGGTCGTCGTGTGCGACGGACGGAAGACCATCGTCCTTGAGAACATCGGCGACGAGCAATACCCGGATTTGCGCACCAGGAGCGCGCTGGAGGTCGAGGACGCCCCGACCAGCGCGCTTGGCACGGACCGGCCCGGCCGGGTGCATCAGAGTGTCGGCTCGGCACGGAGCGGGGTCGAGCAGACCGACTGGCATGATCGCGACGAGCAGGAGTTCCTGAAGGCGCTCGCGGCACGCCTCGACAAGGCGGTGCTGGCGAAGGAGGTCAGCCACCTCGTCATCGTCGCCCCGCCGCGGGCGCTCGGCGTGCTCCGCAAGGCCTTCAGCCAGCACGTCACCAATGCGATCGTCACCGAGATCGACAAGGACCTCACCGGCGCGCCGGTATCGGACATCGAGCAGCACCTGTTCGGGGAGCGCCGGCGGAGCTGAGGCCGCAAGGTGCCGTCAGGCGACGACATACCAGGTGGACCGGCCGCCGCCTTGCTTTGAGAGATAGCCTCTTTCAACCAGTTGCCGGAAGTGCGGCTTGAGCGTGTTGCGGCTGATCCCGGTGATCGCGACCATCTCGCCGATGCTCACCCTGCCGTGGTCGCGGGCATGGTCGAGTATCCTCAGGGCGGGCTCCGGAAGGCTCGCGCCTATCAGTCGCTCGCGCTCTGCCTTCTTCGCCAGCCGTCGCTTCTGATGCTGCAAGGCGCGCAGGAAGAAGGTCAGCCAGGGCTGCCAGTCGGGTGCCGGTTTGCGGAGCGTACCCTGTGTCTGGCGAAGCGCCAGATAGTAGCCCTCCTTGCTCTGTTCGATCACGCTTTCGAGCGAACTGTAGGGGACGTAAGCGTAACCCGCCCGCAGCAGCATCAGCGTCGTGAGAATGCGGCTGAGGCGACCGTTCCCGTCGTGAAACGGATGGATGGAGAGGAATACGACAACGAAGATGCCGATCAGGAGCAGGGAGTGAAGCCGCTGCGCTTCGGACTCGCTGCGGAACCACGTCACCAGTCCGCTCATGAGACGCGGCGTGTCGAAGGGCGTCGCCGTCTCGAATACGACGCCGATATGTCGGCCCATTTCGTCAATGGCAACCACATTGTTCGGGGCGGTCTTGTAGCTGCCGCGATGCCGCTCGTCCTTGGTGCTATGGACGAGAAGGTCGCGATGCAGCTGTCTGATGTGGTTCTCGGAGATGTCGATGTGTTCCCATGACTGGAACACCAACTCCATCGCTTCGGCGTAGCCCGCGACTTCCTGTTCGTCGCGTGACGCGAATCGGCCGATCCCCAGATTGCTCAGTAGCCGCTCAACCTCCTTGTCGGTTAGCTTGCTCCCCTCGATCCGGGTCGATGAGCCGATACTCTCGATGGTGGCGACACGCCTCAGCGCCGACAGGCGCTCCGGAGCGATGGCTGAGAAAGCGCGCCAGGCGCCCTTGAACTCGTCGATCTCGGCAATGATTCCCAGCATCGCCGGGGTGATGCGGAGCGTCTCGATATCCATCGGCACACCCGAATAGACACCCAAATACACCCGAATAGCAACCCGAGTACGCCCATTTAGGCCCGACTAAGGCTTGGTCGGCGCCTCGCCGCCCGCATTCCCCTTCCCCGGCCACAGGTAGAGGAGGATCAGGATTGCCGGGCCGAGGGTGAGGGCCGTGTCCGCGAGGTTGAAGACGAACAGCGTCCGGTCGCCGAAGTGGAGAAGGAGGAAGTCGATCACGTGGCCGTGGAGGACGCGGTCGACGAGGTTGCCGAGCGCCCCGCCGACGATGAGCGCGTAGGCGACGGTTGCCCACCGGCCGCCTTCCTTCGCCGTGACCCAGAAAACGAGCACGACCACCGTGATGGCGATGGTGATCCCGATCAGCGGCAGGCCGCCGAACCCGGCGAGGAAGCTGAAGGCGATGCCGGGGTTGTTCACCCGGTAGAGCGAGAGGATGGGGAGGAGGTCGAACACGTGCCCCTCGGGCAGCGCCGCAAGCGCCCATTGCTTGGAAACCTGGTCGATCGCCACCGTGGCGCCGACCACGAGCAGGCCCAGGAGGGAGAGGGGCCCCGCAGGGCGTGTGGTCTCAGCCATCGATCCGGAGCCGGTCGCGCAGAATCTCGAACAGCATCACCCCGGTCGCGACCGCGAGGTTGAGCGAATCGGCCTTGCCCGCCATCGGGATCCTGACCAGCGTCCCGCACGCCTTGGCGAGCGCCGGCGTCAGCCCCGCCTGCTCTCCGCCCATGACCAGGAGCACCGGCCCGCGATAGTCGGCCTTGCGGTAGTCGGCGGTCGCGACGAGGTGCGTTCCCACGACGGTCCCCGGCCAGCGGGCGCGGAGCGCCTCGAACTCTGCGGGGTTGGCGCGGGTCAGCGGGACGTGGAAGATCGAGCCCATCGTCGCCCGCACCGCCTCGACCGAGAACGGGTCGACCGTGTCGCCGACGAGGATCACGCCCGCGGCGCCCACCGCATCCGCGGTGCGCACGATGGTGCCGAGATTGCCGGGGTCGCGGATCGCCTCAAGTGCGATGAAGACGTCGGTCTCGCGCGGGTGGACGTCGTCGGCACGCGTGAGCCGCTGCTCGAAGACGCCGATCACGGCCTGCGGATTCTCGCGCCGGGCGATCTTGCCGAGCACGGCTTCGCTGACCGAGACGATGTCGGCGCCGCGCGCCCTCGCAACCGTGCTGAGCCGCTCGACCAGCGCCTCGTTGGCGACCCGCGCCGCGTGGACGAGGTAGCGGATGCGCCACTCCGCCTCGACCGCGTCGGCGACGAGCTTCAGGCCCTCGGCGAGGAAGAGCCCGCTTTCCTTCCGGTTCTTCCCGAGCGAAAGCCCCCGGATCTCCTTGACCACCGGGTTGGCGAGGCTGGTGATGTGGACCACCCGCCCCGGTGCTGCCGTCCCGCTGCGATCAGGCATGCGGCGACCAGCGCGAGAACAGCGAGGTCGACAGCCCCCGCCCGCCGCCTTCCTCGCGGATCACGAGTTCGCCCGATTCGAGCACGCCGCCGCGCTCGGCAAGGCATTCGGCGGACAGTTCGTGGATCGACAGGAAGGAGGCGCGGATCGAATAGGCGGTGAGGATGAGGAAGAGCGGCGAGTCCGACAGGAGCGACACGCACGCGCGCAGCAGCGAAGGCAGGGCATTGAAGATGTCCCAGACCTCGCCCTTCGGCCCGCGGCCGAATTTCGGCGGGTCGAGGATGATGCCGTCATAGCGGCTGCCGCGGCGCTGCTCGCGCTCGACGAATTTCACCGCGTCCTCGCAGATCCAGCGGATCGGGGCGCTTTCCATGTGTGCGGCGGCCTGGTTCTCGCGCGCCCAGCCGATCGCCTTCTTCGAGGCGTCGATGTGGACCACCTCCGCGCCCGCCTTCGCCGCGACCAGCGAGGCGATGCCGGTATAGGCGAAGAGATTGAGCACCTTCGCCGGGCGCTTGGCGCCGGCGATCCTGTCCCGGAGCCAGTCCCAGTGCGCCACCTGCTCGGGAAAGACGCCGACATGGCGGAAGGAGGTGAATCGGCCGAGGAAACCGATGCCGTCGTAGGCCATCGGCCAGGTTTCGCCGAGCGGCTTCCGGTAGCGCCAGCGGCCGTCGGCCTCGTCGTCGCCGATGCCGACGAAGGTCGCATCGGCGGCGTCCCATTCGGCAGAGGGGCGGCGCGGCGTCCAGATCGCCTGCTCCTCCGGCCGCACGATCCGGTAGCGGCCGTAGCGTTCGAGTTTGCGCCCATGGCCCGAATCGAGGAGCGCGTAGTCCGGCCACCCGGCCGTCTCGAGCATGAGCGGAGCGCAGGTGACGAGTGGACCGCGCCCTCCGGCATACGGTTGCGTCCCGGTCTGTCCGACCGCAGCAGTCGTCATGTGGTCCGCCGAAATCCCATGTCCGTCGAGCCGCCTATGTAGACGTCCCGCCGCGGCAAATCCAACTCTTGCCGATCAAGACGCCAGCGTGCCACAAATGGATATGGAATCCTTCAAAGGTCGGCGGTGCGCCAAGCGCCGTTGCCCGCGATGCCAATCAACAAGAACCTCGACCAGCCGCCGCCCCGTCGACCATCTGGACCCCGACCATCATGGAAATGTCAGGCGAGAACAGGATACCGGCGAGCCAGGAGAAGGTGTGGGCTGCGCTCAACGACCCTGCCGTGCTGAAGGCCTCGATCCCCGGTTGCCAGGCGCTGGAGAAGACCTCCGACACCGAGATGACCGCGACGGTCCAAGCCAAGGTCGGGCCGGTCAAGGCGACGTTCAACGGCCATGTGACGCTCTCCAATATCGACCCGCCCAACGGCTACACCATCTCCGGCGAGGGCAAGGGCGGCGTCGCCGGCTTCGCCAAGGGCGGCGCCGACGTGAAGCTGACGCCCGACGGCGACGGCACGATCCTCGCCTACAAGGTCAACGCCCAGGTCGGCGGCAAGCTCGCCCAGATCGGCGGCCGGCTGATCGACGCCACGGCCAAGCAGATGGCCGACCAGTTCTTCGCCGCCTTCGCGGCCAATGTCGCCGGTCCCGCAACGCCGGCTGCCGTTGCCGATGACAACGGCGAGACGGCCGTCCTCGCCGACGTGATCAACGATCCGGAAGTGACCGCCGAGGCGGTCGAGGAGCGGCTCGAGGTGGCGGCCGGGAAGGGTGTGTTGGGCGGACCGTATATGTGGGGCCTGCTCGCCATGATCGTGGTGATCGCGCTGATCCTGATCTTCCGCTGAGACGGAATCGGGCTCGCAGTTTTCGAAATACGGCCTCGGCCGGCGTGAAAAGTGAAGGGGAGGACAAGGAATGACCGCGGTTTCGATGACGGTAAACGGGAAGGCGGCCTCCGCCGAGGTGGAGGACCGGACGCTTCTCGTTCAGTTGTTGCGGGAGAAGCTCGGGATGACCGGGACGCATGTCGGCTGCGACACCTCGCAGTGCGGCGCCTGCGTGGTGCTGGTCGACGGCAAGGCCGTCAAGTCCTGCACCATCCTCGCCGTCCAGGCGGACGGCGCGACGGTGACCACCATCGAGGGACTCGCGCAGAACGGCGAACTCCACCCGATGCAGGCGGCATTCCACGAAAATCATGGCCTCCAGTGCGGCTTCTGCACGCCGGGCATGATCATTGCGGCGGTCGACATGGTGAACCGGCTCGGCAAGAACCTCGACGAGGCGACGGTCCGCCACGAGCTCGAGGGCAACCTCTGCCGCTGCACCGGCTACCACAACATCGTCAAGGCCATTCAGGCGGGCGCCGCCCGGATGTAGCCCGGGCGAACGGCCGAGACTGAAGGGCGCGACGGGCCGGAGGAGCCCCGCGCCGACGAAAAAACAGTAGATGGTTCTGGGAGGATAACGATGGCCAACGACGGGATTGGTGCAAGCGTTCTGCGCAAGGAGGATCGGCGCTTCATTACCGGTCAGGGAAGATTCACCGGCGATATCGATCTTCCGCGCCAGCTCCACGCGATCTTCGTGCGCTCGCCGCACGCCCACGCCAACATCAAGTCGGTTGATCTCTCCGAAGCCCGGGGAATGCCGGGCGTGGTTGCGATTCACACGGGCGAGGAACTGGCGGCCGGCGGCATCAAGAACCTCATCTGCGGATGGATGATCCACTCGAAGGATGGCTCGCCCATGCGGATGGGGCCGTACCCGCCGCTGGCGATCGGCAAGGTGCGCTTCGTCGGGCAGCCGGTGTTCGCGGTCGTTGCCGAAAGCATCGATCAGGCCGAGGACGCTGCGGGCGCGGTGAAGATCGACTACGAGGTCCTGCCGGCGGTGACGGCGCCGGCCGAGGCGCTCCGGCCCGGCGCGCCCGCCGTTCATGATTTCGCGCCGGACAATTCGGCCTGGGAGCATAGCAAGCCGTCGCCGAATCTGATCTTCGACTGGTCGCTCGGCGACGTGGCCGCGACCGACAAGGCGTTCGCCGCCGCCAAGCACGTCGTCAAGATCGAAGTCGTGAACAACCGCACCGTGCCGAGCGCGATGGAGGCCCGGGCAGTGGTCGCGGAATACCGGTCTGGCGACGAGCATTTCACGCTGTGGAACACGACGCAGAATCCCCACCTGCTGCGGGTCGTGCTCTCGGCGTTCATCAACGTCGCCCCCGAGCACAAGCTCCGCGTCGTCGCCCCTGATGTCGGCGGCGGCTTTGGCTCGAAGATCTTCACGTATTCCGAGGAGGTCGTCTGCCTTTGGTCGGCCAAGGCGACCGGCCGGCCGGTCAAGTGGACGTCGGGACGCTACGAGGCGTTCCTGTCGGACGCCCATGGCCGCGACCATGTCACGACCGCCGAGATGGCCTTCGACGCGAACCACAAGATGCTCGGGCTCAGGGTCGACACCATCGCTAATATCGGCGCCTACATGTCGCTCTTCTCCTCGCTCATCCCGACCTATCTTTACGCGCCGTTGATGTCGGGCCAGTACGCGATACCGGCGATCAGCGTGAACGTGCGGGCAGTCTATACCAACACCGTGCCGGTGGATGCGGTGCGCGGCGCCGGGCGGCCCGAGGCCACGTATGTGCTCGAGCGCCTGATCGAGACGGCCGCCCGCGATCTCGGCGTCGATCGCGCCGATCTCAGGCGGCGGAACTTCGTCCGCAACTTCCCCTACCAGACTCCAGTCCTGTGGAAGTACGATTCGGGCGACTATGACGGGCTGCTCGACAAGGTCCTGACGGCGGCAAAGTGGAGCGAGTTCCCGGCCCGCAAGGCCGAGTCGATGAAGCGCGGCAAGCTGCGCGGCATCGGCCTGTCGTGCTACATTGAGGCTTGTGGCGTCGCTCCGTCGTCGGCGACCGGCGGCGCCCTGGGTTGCGGCGTCGGCATGTGGGAGATGGCCGAGATCAAGATCAACCCGGTCGGCACCGTCGAAGTGCTGGTCGGTACGCTGGGGCACGGCCAGGGCCATGAGACGACCTACGCCCAGATCGCGGCTGACCGGTTCGGCATCTCCGTCGACTCCGTTGCCGTGATCGAAGGCGACACCGACAAGGTTCAGCAGGGCATGGGCAGCTACGGCTCGCGGACCGCGGGCAACGGCACGTCGGCTGTCTCCCGGGCGCTCGACCGGGTGGAAGCCAAGACCAGGCGGATCGCAGCGCATCTGCTGGAGGCCTCGGAAAAGGACATCACCATCGCCAATGGCGAGTTCACCGTCGCCGGGACCAACCGCAAGGTCACGCTCACCGACGTGGCGCTCGCCGCCTACACCTTCCACAAGCTGCCGAAGGACATCGAGCCCGGGCTCGATGAGAAGGCCTACTACGACCCGACCGAGCTGACCTATCCGGCCGGCGCATTCGTGTGCGAAGTGGAAGTCGATCCCGCGACCGGCGTCACCGACATCCTCCAGTTCACGGCCATCGACGATTTCGGCAATATCATCAATCCGATGATCGTCGAGGGCCAGGTCCATGGCGGCATCATGCACGGAATCGGGCAGGCCCTCCTGGAGGAGGCCCGCTACGACACCGGGTCGGGGCAGCTGATCACCGGCTCCTACATGGACTACTGCATGCCACGGGCTGACAATCTGCCGAAGGTTCTGACCCTGGGATTCCAGAAGACGCCGAGTCCCAACAACCCGCTTGGCGTCAAGGGCTGCGGCGAGGCGGGCGCGATCGGCGCCCCGCCCGCGATTATCAACGCGATCACCGATGCGATCGGAAACAACGACCTGTCGATGCCGGCGACGCCGGAAAAGGTGTGGATGGCGCTGCAGCGCGCGTCCACCAAGATGGCCGCCGAGTAAGGAGAAGCGACGATGTACGAGACCACCTACCACCGCCCGAAGGACCTTGCCGAAGCGGCGAAGCTGTTCGCCGGCGCATCCGAGGCGCGCTACCTCGCCGGCGGCCAGACGCTCCTGCCGACCATGAAGCAGCGCCTCGCCGCGCCGACCGACGTGATCGACCTCCGCAAGCTCCCGGAGCTCAAGGGCATCGCGGTGACCGGCGATGCCGTGACCATCGGCGCCGCCACCACCCACGCCGAGGTCAACGCCAATGACGCGGTGAAGAAGGCGATTCCCGCGCTCGCCTACCTCGCCGGGCTGATCGGCGATCCGGCGGTCCGCCACATGGGGACGATCGGCGGGTCGCTCGCCAACAACGACCCGGCGGCCGACTACCCGGCGGCGGTGATGGCGCTCAACGCCACGATCAAGACCGACAAGCGGACGATTCCCGCCGAGGATTTCTTCACCGGCCTGTTCTCGACCGCGCTCGAGCCGGGCGAGGTGATCGTCTCGGTGACGTTCCCGATTCCCGCCGTCGCGGCTTACCAGAAATTCGACAACCCGGCATCGCGCTACGCCATGGCCGGCGTCTTCGTGGCCAAGCTCAAGGACGGCGCGGTGCGGGTCGGCGTCACCGGCGCGCATGGCGACGGCGTGTTCCGGGCGACCGACATCGAGAAGGCGCTGACCGGCTCGTGGAGCCCGGACGCGGTGCAGGCGGTGACGGTGAGCGCCGACGGGATGCTCTCCGACATTCACGGCTCGGCAGCCTACCGGGCCAACCTCGTCAAGGTGATGGCCAAGCGCGCGGTCGCCGCCGCGCACTAAGCCGCCATGCCGCCCCTCCCGGCGTGGCGATTGCGCCGCGCCGCGGAGGGTGGCATGTCTCGGGCATGATCATCTGCTCGTGCAACGTGCTCTCGAAGGCGCGGATCGCGGCGGCCGCGGACACGCTGGCGCGCGAGGCGCCGGATCGGCCGGTAACGCCGGGCCGCTGCTTCCGCGCCCTCGGCGCGCGGCCGCAATGCGGGACATGCTTCGCGCCGGTCCGCCGCATCATCGCCGACGCCGGCATCACCTTCACCTGCCCGGAGCCGCTGGCCACCGTCTCCGACGGGGATCTTTCCGCGGCGGAGATGGACAATGCGTTTGACCGCACCGACAAGGTGGCCTAACCTTGGAATGACTCCAAACTAAGGATTGGTCCATGAAGGGCGACGCGAAGGTCATCGATTTCCTCAACCAGTCGCTGCGGCACGAGTTGACCGCCGTCAACCAGTACTGGCTGCATTTCCGCCTCCTCGAGGACTGGGGCTACATCAAGCTCGCCAAGAAGGAGCGGAAGGAGTCGATCGAGGAGATGCAGCACGCCGACAAGCTGGTGAACCGCATCGTCTTCCTCGATGGCTTCCCCAACATGCAGCAGCTCAATCCGCTCAGGATCGGGCAGAACGTCAAGGAAGTGCTGGAGGCCGACCTCGAGGGCGAGTACGACGCGCGCACCCTCTACAACGAGGCGCGCGAGGTCTGTCGCGCCGCCAACGACTATGTGTCGATGAAGCTGTTCGAGGACCTCCTCGCCGACGAGGAGAGCCACATCAATTTCCTCGAGACGCAGCTCAAGCTCATGGGCGACATCGGCCCCGAGCGCTACGGCCTGCTTCAGGCCGAGGGCGCCGACGAGGCGGAGTAGGGCCGAGGGCCGGGCGACTCCCTCCTCTCCCGCCAGCAGGGGAGAGGGGCGCGGCTGCCCCGCAATTGCGACCTCACGACTACCGACGCTTCGCGGGGCCGACATACACGTCGACCTGCACATGGCCGCCGACCTTGATGCAGGTCTTTGTGCCCTCGACCAGCGTGTATCCCGGGCCGTACCGGTCGCAATAGGCTGCCGACAGCAGCGCCTGCTCCTCGGCGTCCTCCGCATCGTCTTTCCCCCGGGAGAGGTATGGATCGACGTTGAATGTCCCTTGAGGGAACAGGTCGGTCTCCTCGGCCACGGCGGGTAGCGTCCCGGCACCGACGAGCGCGATGAGGATGGAAAAGGCGAGGGCGGTCCCGTTCATGCTCCCGAGCCTATCACCCAAGCGGGCCCGAATGGCAACTCGGGCCGTTCCGTCATCGAAGGCCCGGCGATCAATTCTCCATGATCCCGCCCAGGAATACCCGCTCCATGGTCGCCTTGGCCGTCTCGAAGGCGCCGGCATCGAGTTCCGGTGTATCGAGCACGGCGCGGATCTGGGTGTCGAAGTCGGCGTAGTGCTGGGTGGTGGCCCAGATCATGAAGATGAGGTGGTGGGGATCGACGGGCGCCAGGCGGCCCGCGTCGATCCAGGCCCGGATCACCGCCGCCTTGTCATCGACCAGCCGCTTCAGGCGTCCGCGAAGGGTGTCGCCGAGGATCGGGGCGCCCTGGATGATCTCCATGGCGAAGAGCCGCGAGGCCTTTGGGTTGTCGCGGCTCAGTTCCAGCTTCCGGTCGATATAGGCCGCAATCTCCGTTGCCGGGTCGCCGGCGGCATCGAGGCGCTCGAGCGGCTCCAGCCACATCTCGTGGGTGCGGTTCAGCACCGCGAGATAAATGTCCTCCTTGCGCCGGAAATAGTAGAGGAGGTTCGGCTTGGTCATGCCGGCAAGCGCCGCGATCTGGTCGACGGTCGCCCCGCGGTAGCCCCAGGTCGAAAACACCTCCAGGCCGGCGTCGAGAATCTTCTCCTCGTTCTCCTCCTGGATGCGCGTGCGCTTCCGCGTGCGATGGGCGCGGGCGGCGTTCATGGCGAATGCAACGCCCAACCTCCCCCTTGAGGGGAGGTCAAAGTTGCGCAGCGATTTTGGGAAGGAGTCTCCTGCTTGCACCGAAGGCGCAGACGCCCCGAGCGCATTCCCCCCCTCCCGAAATCGGCTTCGCTTGCGCTCGCCGCTTTCGACCTCCCATCAAAGGGGAGGTTGGGGTCGGCGCTGGATGAGAGGGCGAAGCGGAGCATCGACGGCGGTTTCCATCCCGGCCACGGCGTTTCCGCGGCACCATGCCCCTTGAGCGGGGATTTGAACTTGTCTAGGCTTTCCCTTGACCAAATGGTCAGGAAATCTCGCCTCGTCCTCCTAAAGGAATTGGCGCGCCGGGGCAATCGACCGGCCTGCCGCGCGACCCGACTTCCGGAGGAAAGGCCAAGGGAGTGACCGCCAATGGCGCGCGCCGATTCGACCGCCGAGAAGATCGCCCCGCAGGGGCTGACGGCCAACAACCTCGAAGCCTTCTGGATGCCGTTCACCGCGAACCGGCAGTTCAAGAAGGAGCCGCGGCTCCTCGTCCGCGCCGAGGGCATGAACTACTGGAGCCATGACGGGCGGAAGGTGCTCGATGGCACGGCCGGCCTCTGGTGCGTCAACGCCGGGCACGGGCGCGCGCACATCGCCGACAAGGTTGCCGCGCAAATCCGCGAACTCGACTATGCGCCGGCCTTCCAGATGGGCCATCCCAACGTCTTCGAGCTCGCCGCGCGGCTCGTCACCTACATGCCGCAGGGCCTCGACCACGTCTTCTTCGCCAACTCCGGGTCGGAGTCGGTGGAAACCGGCCTCAAGATTGCGCTCGCCTACCAGCGGGTCCGCGGCGAGGGCGCGCGCACCCGCCTGATCGGCCGCGAGCGGGGCTATCACGGCGTCAATTTCGGCGGCATTTCGGTCGGCGGCATCGTCAACAACCGGAAGCATTTCGGTACGCTCCTCACCGGCGTCGACCATATCCGCCACACCCACGACATCGCGAAGAACGCCTTCACCCGCGGCCAGCCGGAACATGGCGGCGAGGAGATGGCCAACGATCTCGAGCGGGTCATCGCGCTTCACGACGCCTCGACCATCGCCGCGGTCATCGTCGAGCCGGTGGCCGGTTCGACCGGCGTGCTCGTCCCGCCCAAGGGCTATCTCGAAAGGCTCCGGGCGATCTGCGACAAGCACGGCATCGTGCTCATTTTCGACGAGGTGATCACCGGCTTCGGCCGGCTCGGCGTACCCTTCGCCGTCGATTATTTCGGCGTGACGCCGGACATCGTGCTGACCGCCAAGGGCGTCACCAACGGCGTCGTGCCGATGGGCGCGGTGTTCGTCCGGAAGGAGATCCACGACGCCTTCATGAACGGCCCCGAGCATCTCATCGAGTTCTTCCACGGCTACACCTACTCGGGCAATCCGGTGTCGTCGGCGGCGGGCCTCGCCACCCTCGACATCTACGAGGAAGAGGGGCTGCTGAATCGCGGGGCGGAGATCGCCAAATACTGGGAGGATGCGCTCTACGGCCTCAAGGGACTGCCCCATGTCATCGACTTGCGGAATTGCGGGCTGGTCGGCGCGGTCGAGCTCGAGCCGATCCCCGGCTCCCCGACCAAGCGGGCCTTCACCGCCTTCCTCAAGGCCTACGAGAAGGGGCTGCTCATTCGCACCACCGGCGACATCATCGCGTTGTCGCCGCCGCTGATCATCTCCAAGGCCGAGATCGACCAGCTGTTCGGCACGCTCGCGGAGGTGCTGAAGGGGCTGGAGTGAAGGCTGGCGTGAGCGCGGACGTCGTCGGGGACGAACGCGACGCCCAGCCCGCCCCTTGAGGGAGGGCCAAGACCGCAGTGCGGTTTTGGGGAGGGGTGATATCACGTTGTCGGTTGGATACCTCTCCCCGAAGCGCCTCGCGGCGCTTCGACCCTCCCTCAAGGGGAGGGTTGGCCGCGTGGCTCCGATGGCGGGTGCCAGACGGGAGCCGGAATACCTGTTTCATTCGCGCCGGAAGCGGAATATGCGTTTCGGAAATCGATCATAGGGAGGAAGGGGCGCGATGCAGACCCTGGACAACATCATCGGCGGCAAGGCTGTGCGCTCGGCGAGCGCGCGCACAGCGCCCGTGTTCAATCCGGCCACCGGCGAGCAGGCGGCCGTGCTGCCGCTGTCGACGGCGGCCGAGCTCGACGCCGCGGTGCAGGTGGCGAAGGCGGCGTGGCCGGCCTGGGCCGAAATGCCGCCGCTCCGCCGCGCCAAGTTCATGTTCGCCTTCAAGGCGCTCCTCGACGCCAACCAGAAGAAGATCGCCGAGGCGATCTCGGCCGAGCATGGCAAGACCCACGCCGATGCGCTCGGCGAGTTGCAGCGCGGCATCGAGGTGGTCGATTTCTGCTGCGGCATCCCGCACTTGCTGAAGGGCGAATTCTCCCGCCATGTCGGGCCGGGCATCGACACCCATAGCGACCGCCAGCCGCTCGGCGTCGTCGCCGGAATCACGCCGTTCAATTTTCCGGCCATGGTGCCGATGTGGATGTACCCGGTGGCGATCGCCTGCGGGAATACCTTCATCCTCAAGCCGTCGGAGCGCGACCCCTCGACGTCGATGATTGTCGCCGAGCTGTTTCGCGAGGCGGGCTTTCCCGATGGCGTGCTCAACGTCGTCCACGGCGACAAGGAAGTGGTCGACGCGATCCTCACCCACCCCGACATCAAGGCGGTGTCCTTCGTCGGCTCGACGCCGATCGCCGAGTATGTCTACCGGACCGGCACCGCGCACGGGAAGCGGGTCCAGGCGCTCGGCGGCGCGAAGAATCACATGATCATCATGCCCGACGCCGATATCGAAAAGGCGGCGGATGCGTTGATGGGCGCGGGCTACGGCTCCGCCGGCGAGCGCTGCATGGCGATCTCCGTGGCCGTGCCGATCGGCGAGGAGACGGCGAACAAGCTGGTCGAATCCCTCGCGCCGCGGGTGCGGGCGCTCAAGATCGGTCCGGCCACCGACCCCGAGGCCGAGATGGGGCCGCTGGTCACGAAGCAGCACATGGAGAAGGTGCTCGGCTATATCGATGCCGGCGTGAAGGAAGGCGCCGATCTCGTCGTCGACGGCCGCGGCTTCAAGCTCCAGGGCTACGAGGGCGGTTACTATGTCGGCGGCACGCTGTTCGACCGCGTCACCCCCGACATGTCGATCTACAAGGAAGAGATTTTCGGCCCGGTCCTTTCGGTGGTCCGCTCGCCCAACTATGCCCATGCGGTGAAGTTGATCAACGACCACGAATACGGCAACGGCACCGCGATCTTCACCCGCGACGGCGACGCCGCGCGGAGCTTCGCCGACCAGATCGAGGTCGGCATGGTCGGCATCAACGTGCCGATCCCGGTGCCGGTCGCCTACCACTCCTTCGGCGGCTGGAAGCGCTCGCTGTTCGGCGACCACGCCATCTACGGGCCGGAGGGCGTCCACTTCTACACGCGGCTGAAGACGGTGACGGCGCGCTGGCCGGACGGCATCAAGTCCGGCGCGGTGTTCACCTTCCCATCGACGCATTGAGGCGAGCAGGCGGGTCGATGCGGCCGATGCGACATCCTCCCGCCGTCAGTCTTCCGCGTCCGCCCGCATGGACCGACCGGTCAGGGAGCGAATCTCTCAACCGCTCTTTCGCGCGCAAGCGGGCAACCACGCCGACGGAGGACTGACGATGCTTCGGCCACGACAGGCTCTTATCCTCGCCATGGCACTCGTCCTTGCGCCCGCCGCTGCCCTGGCCGAAGAGGCCTGGATCACGCTCGCTCCGCCGGAGCAGAACTTCTCGATCGAGTTCCCCGCCGAGCCCGCCTTCCGCGACGTGGCGGAGATGCAGGGCGAGGCTATCGCCCTCTTCCACGATCACCGCACGCCGGTCGCGGATGGGGTCTTCGTCATCGATATCGTGCGGTTTTCGCCGGCCACCCG
>JALHRF010000026.1 GCA_022841545.1 Bauldia sp.
CGGATGATCGGCTGCACCGCCTCGGGCGGGATGTTGGTCAGCCGGAACAGGCCGGCATAGACCAGCTCGATCGCGAACAGCACCTCGTCGCCGGTGGTGGCCTTGACGTCGAGCTTCAACTCGACCTCGACCTCGTTGTTGTTCACCGGCCCGGGTTGGACGTTGATGGTGATGTTGATGTTCGGGTTGCCGGTGCGGCCGCGCAGCGACTGGGGCGCGCCCGGGTTCTCGAAGGACAGGTCCTTCACGTATTGGGCGAGAACCCCGAGGTTCTGAGGCTGCGCCTGCGGCTGGGCCGCCGCTCCGCCGCCGTTGCCCTGTCCATTGGTGGGGGTGTCTTCAGCCATGGTTTCCTGCTGCCTTGATGGCCGGTTTCCTAGGGTTCCGGCATTCGCGCACGGGGCTATCACGCGGGCTAAGGAGTGACAAGCGAAGATGGCCGGCTTGACGGACTCGCTTCCGCCCTTAACCTCCACTACATAGAGATCGGAAAATCGTTCTCCTTGCGACTTTTCATGATAGTCCCGCGTGGGCGGGACAGGGCATCCAGAGAGTCATGGACGGCTTCGTCGACATCTATACGATCATTTTCCTCGTGCTTGCGGTTGTGATCTTCCTCAGGCTCAGGAGCGTACTGGGACGCCGGACAGGAAGCGAGCGCCCGCCGTTCGACCCGTTCGCGCGCCGCGAGGCGCCGAAGCCCGCCGCGGGCGACAACAAGGTGATCAGCCTGCCGCCGCGCCGTCCGGACGGCGCCGAGCCGGCCGCGGCCGGCATCGCGACTGCGACAGAGGAGCGCATCAAAACGCTGGCCCCCGAGGGCACATCGCTCAACGCAGGACTCCGCGCCATCGCCGGCGCCGACAAGAGCTTCGACCCCGACGCTTTCCTTGCCGGCGCCAAGGCGGCCTATGAGATGATCGTCACCGCCTTCGCCGAGGGCGACCGCAAGTCCTTGAAGAATCTCCTCTCCCGCGAGGTCTATGACGGCTTCGTCTCGGCGATCGCCCAGCGCGAGGGCCGCGGCGAGACCATCGAGTTCCGCTTCGTCGGCATCGACAAGGCCGAGATTACGGACGCCTCGCTCAAGAACGGCACCGAGCAGGTGACGGTGCGCTTCCACTCGAAGCTGATCTCGGCGACCCATGACAAGACCGGCGCGGTCATTGACGGCGACCCGGTGCATGTCGGCGACGTGACCGACATCTGGACCTTCGCCCGCGACGTCAATTCCCGCGATCCGAACTGGAAGCTGGTCGCGACCGAGTCGGTCGACTAGGCCCGCGCCGCCCGATCCGGCCATGGAGGGCGGCTCCCGACCGGGTTTCGATCTGATCCCGGTAGCCTTCGCCGACATCCCCGGCTGGCGGGACGACGACCATGCCGCCGCTCTCGCCGCCTTTCGCCGCGGCGCCGCCGTGCTCGCCGACCATCCGCCGAAGCGCCGCCAGGTCGGTCTCGACCCGGATGCGCTCGCCGCCGCGGTCCGCCGCGCGGCGGCGCTGCCGGCCGATACGCCCCGCGACGCCGCCCGGGCCTTCTTCGAGGCGAATTTCGTCGTGCGCGAGGTCCGGCCGCATGATGGGCCGGCCTTCTACACCGGCTATTACGAGCCCATCGTCGCGGGCTCGCGGCAGCCCTCGGCGACATTCCGTACGCCGCTCTACGCCCAGCCGTCCGATCTGGTCGAAATCGATCCCGACAGGCCGCCGCCCGGCATCGAGCCCGGTTTCCGTTTCGCCCGGATGACCGCCGCGGGGCCGGTCCCCTATTTCGACCGCGGCGAGATCGAACGGGACGGTGCGCTGCGCGGCCAGGGGCTCGAGATCGCGTGGCTCGCCGATCCGGTCGACGCCTTCTATATCCACATCCAGGGTTCGGCCCGCCTCCGCCTGATCGAAGGCGGCGAGATGCGGGTCACCTTTGCCGCCAAGACCGGCCACCCCTACACGGCCATCGGCCGCGAGCTGATCGCCATGGGCGCGCTGCCGAAGGGCGGCGCCACCATGCGCACCGTCCGGGCATGGCTCGCCGATCACCCGGCCGATGCCCCGGACCTGATGGCCCGGAACCGCTCCTTCATCTTCTTCCGCGAGGCCCCGGTCGAGGATCCCGCGCTCGGGCCCGTCGCCGCCGCCAAGGTGCCGCTTTCGGAGGGCCGGAGCCTTGCCGTCGACCGGCTGGTCCACAGCTTCGGCGCGCCGGTCTTCGTCGAGGCGGCGCTCCCCGACGGTACGCCCTGGCGTCGGCTGATGGTGGCGCAGGATACCGGCTCGGCCATCGTCGGCCCCGCCCGCGGCGATATCTTCACCGGCTCCGGCGATGCCGCGGGCGAGATCGCCGGCGCGCTCCAGAGCCGCGGCCGGTTCATCCTCCTCTGGCCGCGCGAGGCCGCATGAGGCGGAGCCGGCGGCCGGTGATCACCGAGGAGGACCGGCAGCTCTGGGATCAGGTCCGCCGCACCGCCACCCCGCTTCGCCCAGAGCCGCCGCCGGAGCCCGCGCCGGCGGTCCCGGCCGAGCCTCCCGCCAGGGCTGCGGCGGCGCAAAAGCCCCCAGCCGCCGCCCCGAAGCCTGTCGCGAAGCCGAAGCCTGTCGCTCCGCCGCCGCCCGGCGGCTTCGACCGGAAGACCATGGCGCGCCTCTCGCGAGGTGCGGTCGCCATCGATGCCCGCATCGACCTCCACGGCATGACCCAGGACGCCGCGCACCGGCGCCTCCTCGGCTTTCTCGAGGCGGCGAGGGGGGAGGGGGCGAAGATCGTGCTGGTGATTACCGGCAAGGGCGCGCCGGATGCGGTCGACGGAGGGCGCGGCGTTCTCCGCCGGGCCGTTCCCGAGTGGTTCCGCTCGCCGCCGTTCCGCCTGCTCGTCTCGGGCTACGAGAACGCCGGACGCCGGCATGGCGGCGACGGCGCCCTCTATGTCCGCCTGAGGCGGAAACGCGTCTCAGGCGGCAGTGCCGAATAACCCGCCGGCGCTGCACGGGTGCGCTATTCGGTCGGCGAAGCGACGATCTTGACCGGAGTCGAGGCGAGGACCGAATAGCCGTCGTCGAGCATCAGCCGGATGTCGTAGTCGCCCGGCTCCAACTCGGCGCCGAGCGACTCGGCGTTGATGTCCATCTCCCCGGTCGATCGCGCGCCGGTGTAGAGGAAACCGACATAGCCGTAGAGATCGGCCATGCCGGCGGGGTAGACGCCGATCCAGTCGAGCCGGTTGGCCGGTGCGTTCGTCCATGTGACGTGAATCGGCGTCCCCGCGGCCACGGTTTCCGGCGCGTCGATGGCGGGAGAAGCGTCCCGGCCGATGATCCAGAAGGGCACTTCGGCTTCCACGACGCCGGCGCGGTCGATCACGGCGGCGCGATAGCTGCCCGGTTCGAGCGTTGCCGTGCCGAACGTCCCGGCGCGGTGGTCGCTGCCGTCAATGATCGGCAGCGACATCACGGCCTGCGGTTTGCCGCCCGCCCCCGGCAGGATCGCGATCTGCCTAGTCTCGTCGGAGCCGGGTGCGATGTAGCGGGCGACGATCCGCTCGCCCTGCACGACCACTTGGCGATCGACAGCCACGAGTGTGGGCGCCGGGGCTGGCGTGAGGCTGAAGCGCGAGATGACCGCCCGATGGTCGGATGGCCAGGGATCGACGCCGACATCGACATCGGGGCCGCCTGTCTCGCCGACGAGGCTGCTTGCGATCGCCGTCGCCGGTCCGCCCGACCAGATCATGTCGATCCGGTCGAGCGTCTCGATCGGCCGGATACGAGGCGGCGGCGTCCCCGCCGTCCAGGTCTTGCCTGGAACGGCAACGGAATCTGGGTGCATGGCGCGGTAAGAATCGGCGAATCCGGCGTTGGCGAGCGCCCGCGTCACCGGCCAATCGACTGCATACTCGACCTGCCCCGCGGCGACTGCGGCTTCGGTCCAGTCCTGGTGGGAGGGCGTGTTGAAGTCGCCGAGGAGGAAGGTCGGAACTCCTTTCGCGGCCACCGCGCCGAGCGCCGTTGCATAGGGCTCGACCTCCGGCAGGCGGGTCTCGCGTTCGAGCGACAGCACCTCGTCGACGCTCGATCCGTCGCGCACGGCTTCCGGGCCGTAGGGGCTCGAGGTGAGATGCAGGCCGGCCACCACGGCGACGTGCAACGGGTCGAGCGCGATATACCCGAAACGGAGACCATCCTGCTCGCTCGGGAAGATCGGGAACCGGGACATCAGGTGAAGGCTGTCATCCACAAAAGCATAGCCAGCCGCTTCGGCGAGACGGCGGAGATTCCCCTCCGGTTCCTGGACGGCGACGACGTCCGGATTGACGGTGCGGATCGTGTTTGCGACGGCATTGAAGTCGACCTGGACCCCGCCGTACCAGATGTTGAAGGCCATGACGCTGAACTCGCGCGGTTCGGCGGCATGGGCGGCCGAGGCGAGCCCCGCCATTGTGAGGGCAGCGGCGAGAATGAGGGCGCGCATTGCGGGCTCCACTGACATCATGGGTTCACGGTGCGATGGATAGACTGGTCGTGTAACTGGTCGATGACCGTATGGAGCGGTCGTCGGCCCGGTTGAACCGGGGGCGGTCATGACAAGATTCGGGGCGCTGGGGATCATCCTCGGCGGAGTAGGATACCTGTGCGCCGGCCCCGTCATGGCGGAGGAGGCCGCCGCGGCAGCACCCGATTTCGGCGCGACATTCGAACTTACCGCGGCCTCGGACTATTTCAGCAGCGGGCTGACGCAGTCGGACAATCAGGCCGTCCTGCAGCCGACACTCGAACTCTACTACGGCCCGCTCTACGGAAGTATCTGGGCCAGCAACGTCGACTACGGGAAGGGGGAGACCGCCGACGCCGAACTGGAATTCATCGCCGGCGTCGCGCCGACGTTTGGTTCATGGACCCTCGACCTCAGCGTCACGTCCTACCAGTATCCGGGCGACGCCGAGAGCAGCTACACCTATGTTTTCGGATCGGCCACCCGCGACTTCGGCAACGGCCTCAGTCTCGGCGCTGGCTACGCCTACTACTGGTATGATTTCGGCACCGACTACAATGAACTCTATGCCTCGGTCGACTACGCGTTCGATAGCGGGCTGTCGCTCAGCGGCGAGGCCACCTACGACATCGATTATGACAGGGCGGGGAACGATTATCTCGGTGTTGAGGGCGGCGTGGTCGTCCCGCTGCCGCACGGCTTCGAAGCCTCGGCGAATGCCGGCTACGAATACTACCTCACCGACCTGAGCTCGCCTTCGTATCTCTGGTACGATGCCGGTGTTACCTATGCATTGACCGAATGGGCGAGCCTCGACGTCCGCTACTACGGCAACAGCCTCAGCAAGCGGGATTGCCCAGTCTACACCTCCACGAATTGCGATCCGCGCGTCGTGGCGTCGCTCACGGTGTCGCAGAGCCTGTCGTCGCTGAGGCCGCCAGCGGAGCCCGAGCAGCCGATCCAGCCGGAGCGGCCGCTCGGCGGGCGTTGATCCCGCTGCCGGATCAGCCGAGCAGCGCGCGGAGGTCGGCCTCCTTGTCGTTGACGAACCAGCCGTAGAAGTTCTCCTGCGGGAAAAGCGGCGGCTTGCCCTCGGCGGCGCGCTGGTCGTTCTCGGCCTTGAGTTCCCGCGCGCGGGTCGCGGCGTCGCCGAGATTGTAGAGCGTGGCCGTGATGCCCGGGTTCTGCGAGATGTCGAAGCCGGCGATGCGCTTGTACATGTCGATCGACACGCGGATATTCGCCGCAACGTAGTCGAGCGACGTGTCGGGGCTCATGATCTGCTCGTAGACCTCGGACGGGTCGTCGATCGAGAGAAGCGGCAGGCCCCCCTTGGCGTTGGTCACGTCGGTCACCATCAGCGCCGCGATCGGCGAGAGCTGGCCGAAGCCGAAGGTCTGGCCGCCGAAGGCCGGCTTGAAGAAGACCCGGTGCAGCCGGTCCTTGATGTAGAGCCGCCCGTCGACCATCTTGCCCATGAACTGGCGGTTCCAGACCGTCTGCCGGCAGTCCCACTTCTCGTAGTTGTTCTCCATCTGCTCGCACTTGGCGAACTGCGGCTTGGCGAAGAGTTGAGCCGCGGTCTGGCCCTTGTAGGAGAACTCGAGGGTGGTGTTGTCGGCGTATTGCAGCGCCTTGACGTAATAGTCCTGCAGCGTGTCGAAGGTGTCGATGTTGTAGGTGTGCTCGCCGACGATCGCGCCGATGACATGCACGGGGTCGATGCCGTAGCGGGCGGAGACCGCCTTGATCCGCGCGACGAGCTTGGGGTTGTTGGCGAAGACCGCATAGACCCGCTTGTACTTGTCGTTGAAGCCGCCGGAATTACGGATCGCGGTCAGGAACTTCGAGCCGGCATAGACCTTCGGCTGTTTGTCCGACCGGTTGCCCGGCGGGACGACGATGACTTCGGCGCTCGCCGGCGGCGCGGCGAGCGACAGCGCGAACGCGGCGGCAACCGCGAACAATACGACGATGCGCCTCGGTGACAGCATGGGGGCCTCGCTTCCGGCGTTTCGAGTGAAAAGGCTGATTACTACCGGCGCGGGCCCCGCGCCAGTCTGGACGGGATCATATCAGGCGAAATCGGGCGATCAAAAGGCTGCACCGGCTCCTCGCATCGATGTGATTCGCAGCCAGGCCGGCCCTTCTATGCAGCTTCGGGCGCCGCCCGCGCCTCGGCGAGCGCCGCGACAAGGGCGGATGCGAAGGATTCCCGCTCCCACGGTCCGAGGAATCCGGCAATGTCGAGACGCTTGCCATGCGAGGCGATGGTCACCCGCGTCACCCCCGCCTCGGGATGGCGCTCGACTTCGATCCGCGCCCAGTAAGGGTTGAAGTCGGCCGCTTTGGTCTCGCCGCGGGCCGTCGTCTGCTTCACCGTCATCCGGTCCCGAAACACCTCGACCTCCTCGCTCGCCCGGGCCTGCCGGTAGTTCGCGCGGAAGGCGAACTGGACCAGCAGGATGTCGAGCCCGAAGAAGCCGACCACCGGCCAGGCGCCCATCGACCAGAAGGCGAGGCCGGCGGTGAAGGAACAGGAGACGAGCGCCAGCATCACCAGCACGAAGCCGCGCGGGCTCAGCGAGCGATGCGGCCGGAGCACGGCAGAGAAGATCGGGGACTCGTCGCGATTGCCGGAGGTCATCGGCGGCGAGTATAAAGGAGAATGCGGCAATTTCGAAAGCGGGGCAGCGATGATGGCTGAGGAGCCGGCGGCGCCCGACCGTATCGGCGAGACCTTCCGCAACGGCAGCATCACCGGCGTCGGCCTTCTCGCCGGCTTCTCGCTCACCTTCCTCACCGCCTGGTCGGCGAGCCCGATCCCGTGGCGGCCGGCCGACGTGATCGCCCTCGTCCCGCTGATCCTTGGCGTCGGGTGCCAGCTCTGGTCGCTGGCGCTGCTGCTCGATCCCGACAGCCTCATCCTCAGGCGCTACCGGCGCGCCGTCCGCATCTTCCTGGCCGGGCTGATCTTTGTCGGGATCGGCGTCGCCGCGGCGCTCGCCATCGACATCGCGCCGCTTTCGGAGGGGCTGTGACGGCGGTGCGGTCGCCGGCAAAGGCGGCAGCGCGGACGAAGGCCGGAAAAGTGCGCCGCCTGACGAAGCCCGAAGTCGCGGAGGTCTTCGCCCGCTTCCGGAAGGCCATGCCGGAGCCGAAGGGCGAGCTTCAGTACATCAACCCGTTCACCCTCCTCGTCGCCGTCGTTCTCTCGGCACAGGCGACCGATGCCGGAGTCAACAAGGCGACGCCGGCCCTTTTCGCGCTTGCGCCGACCCCGGAAAAGATGGTCGACCTCGGCGTCGACAAGGTGGAGCACCTGATCCGCACCATAGGCTTGTTCCGCACCAAGGCGCGAAACGTCGTCGCCCTGTCGCGAAAACTGGTGGAGGAGTTCGGCGGCGCGGTGCCGCGCACGCGCGAGGCGCTGGAGACGCTGCCCGGCGTCGGCCGCAAGACCGCGAACGTCGTCCTCAACATGGCCTTCGGCGAGCCGACCATGGCGGTCGACACCCACATCTTCCGCGTCTCGAACCGCACCGGGCTGGCGCCGGGCCGCGACCCGCTCGCCGTCGAGCTCGGTCTCGAGAAGGTGGTGCCCGACGAGTACAAGCTCCACGCCCACCACTGGCTCATCCTGCATGGCCGCTACGTCTGCAAGGCGCGGAAACCCGAGTGCCCGCGCTGCATCGTCAACGACCTCTGCCTCTACCCGGACAAGACGATCTGAGTGGCCTGGCGCCAATGTCCGCCATGGCCCCGGCAACCGGACAGTGCCCCATCATGCCATGATGCCGCCGGCAGAGTCGCGGCCGCGGCCTGTCCGCCAGCCGGGCTTTGCTAATGCACCGGAGAGCCGGCGAGCTCCTCGTCGGTCATGCCGGTGATGATCAGCTCGACATCCTCGATCGAGGTCTTCTTCGGATCGATGTCGTCGGCGACGACCGTGCCGCGCCGAAGCACCACGATCCGGTCCACCACCTGGAAGACGTGGTGGATGTTGTGCGCGATGAAGATGCAGGAGTGGCCGCGGTCGCGTGCGCTTCTGACGAAGTTGAGCACGCCGCGGGTTTCCGCGACGCCGAGGTTGTTGGTCGGCTCGTCGAGGATGATGAGGTCAGAGTCGAAATACATGGCGCGGGCGATCGCCACCGCCTGGCGCTCGCCGCCGGAGAGGGCTGAAATCGGCGTCGTGGTCGGGATGTTCTTGGTGATGCCGACGCGGCGGAGAAGCTCGCCCGCGACGCGGTTCATGGTCACGGTGTCCATGCGGTTCAGGAAGCGCGGGCCGGTCAGCGGTTCGCGGCCGAGGAAGAGGTTGCGGGCGATCGAGAGCTGCGTCACCAGGGCGGAGTCCTGATAGATGGTCTCGATGCCGTTGGCGATCGCGTCGGTCGTGCTGCGGATGTCGACCTTCTTGCCGCGGATGTGGATTTCGCCGGTCGTGTAGGGCACCGCTCCGGACAGGATCTTGATCAGCGTCGACTTGCCGGCGCCGTTGTCGCCGAGGAGGCCGACGATCTCCTTCTCGCGGACGGAGAAGCTCACATCGTCGAGCGCCTGAACCTTGCCGTAGAACTTGGAGATTCGCTCCATGCGGATGAGGTCGGTCATGGGTCAGGTCCCCGCCTGGTGGCGGCGTTCGAGGCCGTAGTGGAGCGCCATCATGCCGAGAATGATCGCGCCGATGAAGATGTTGTAGGCGAGGCCCGGCACGCCGATCATCACGATGCCGTTCCGCATGACGCGGAGGATGAAGACGCCGAGCACGGTGCCGACGATGGTGCCGCGGCCGCCCATCAGCGCCGTGCCGCCGATCACCACCATGGCAATCACCTCGAGCTCGTAGCCGGTGCCGCTATTGGGATTGGCGGCGGAGGTGCGGATCGAGCTGATGATCCCTGCGAGCGCCGACATCGCCGAGCAGAGGATGAAGAGGGCGACCTTGGTCGCTTTGACGTTGACGCCGCGGGCGCGGGCCGCATTGGGATTTCCGCCCGAAGCCTGGATCCAGTTGCCGAACTTGGTCTGGTTGAGGATGTACCAGAAGATCAGGGCGACGCCGATGAACCAGAACAGCGACATGTAGATGCGGAAGGTGCCGATATAGAAATCGCCGACGAGCACGTTCGCGATCCACTGGTCGCCGGCGCTCCAGGTGCGCTGCGGGAACCCGTCGGTGACGAACAGCGCGGTGCCGCGCACGACGAGCAGCATGCCGAGGGTGACCAGGAAGGACGGAATCATAAGCCGGGTGACGAACAGTCCGTTCACCAGGCCGATCACCCCCGCGATGGCGATCGCGACGACGAAGCCGAGCTCGAGCGGCATGATCCCCTGGTTGAAGAGGGTCCACATCACGATCGGCGCGAAGCCGAACACGGCGCCGACCGAGAGGTCGAACTCGCCCGCGGTCATCAGGAGCGTCATGGCCAGCGCGATCAGGCCAAGCTCGACCGTGAAGACCAGCGTGTTCGAAATGTTGAGCGGCGACAGGAAGGTCGGATTGATCGCGGTGAAGACGATCAGCTCGAGCACGAGCAGGACGAACGGTCCGAACTCTGGCTTGGCGATCAGGCGCCGGATCAGCGGCGGCTGCTGGGCAACGCCGCCTGCGTGGCCGGGGGTGTCTTGCGCGAGGGCCATTTTCCCTACGGAGGTTTTTCTTATTGCGGGGCCGGTCCCGCGGCGGGCTTGATGCCGCCGCGGGGGACTTGACGTGGCTCCGGCGGTCAGTTGCCGGACAGGATGTCGTCGACGAGCTGGGCGCCGTCCTTTTCGTAAAGGTTGCCGACGAGGACGTCGAAGCCGGCCGGGATGCCGCTCGAGGCCATGTTGGCGAGCGAAAGCCCGACATAGCTCGTGGCGTGCGGGTCCTGCCACATGGCGGCGTTGACGTAGCCCTCGAGCACCTCCTGGGTGGTGTCGAGCGAGTTGCCCCAGCCGACCACCGGGATTTCGCCCGGCTTGACGCCGACCTGGTCGAAGACGCGCTTGATCGAGCCGGTGACGAGGTCGCCGAGGCCGATGATCGCCTTCACCTTCTCACGGTTGGCCGTGAGGTAGTCCGACATGCGGGTGATCACCTCGGCCTGGTCAAGCGTGTTGTCGGTGACCTCCCAGGTGATGCCGAGCGGCTCGAACACCGACCGGATGCCTTCCTCTTCCTGGACGCCGTAGGTGGCGCCGGGCACTTCGACCGGCATCCAGACGAAATCGCCGGATTTCACCAGGCCCTTGTCGACCAGGTACTGCGCCCACTGGCGGCCGGTGACGACGAGGTCCATGCCGACATAGGCGTCGAAGGCGACCGTCGGGTCCGGGGTGTTGATGTTGATGACCGGAATGCCGGCGGCCTGGGCCTCGTTGACCACCTCGACCATCGAGCCCGGGTCGGGGCTCGTGGTGACGATGGCGTCGGCGCCCGCGGCGATGGCCGAGCGGACGGCTTCCTGCTGCGAGGGCACGTCGCCGGAATGGAACGAGGTGTTGACGGTGTTGCCGGTATCCTCGGCCCACTGGTTCGCGCCCTGGAGGAAGTAGGTCCAGACCGGGTCGGCCGGCCCGCCATGCGAGATCCAGTAGAAGGTCTTCGCTTCGGCCATGGCCGGCAGGGCCAGGGCCATCGCCGCGCCGGCGACGAGCAGCTTCAGGTGTTTCAGCATTCGGTAGTTCCTCCCTTTTTGTTGCTCCGCGAGAAGCGCGGAACCCGACAAAGTCAGGCCGCGACCGGCATCGACGCACGGTGAGCGACCTCCACATTTTGATGTCTTCCGAAGTGCCGCTGTCCCGCGGCACCCACAATCCGGAACAGAGTTTCTATTTCGTTCAGTATGGAACCCGCATTCGCAGGGCGTCAACCCGCCAGTGTATTCGGCAGAGACTACGTCGACAACTCCCAGCCGACACTAACCGGAATTGCTGTAGTACGCCCGAAATCTTTGAGGGATATCCCTCAGATGCGGGGCGCCCGCGATGGCCGTCGCGCTTGTCGGCCACGACGGCGCGCGCTAGCCTCGTTGAATTCCGGGTTGGGGGCCGCAGGAATGCCAGTCAGCGAACACAGCCTGCTGCTGTTGGTGGTTTTCACCGGCGCTGCCGTCTTCGTCATGCTGGTGACGACGGCGCTGTCCGCCCGGCTGGAGCCCTTCCTTCGGACGTGGCTGGTCAGCGTCATCACAAGTCTGGTGGGAGCCTTCACCTCCGCGACCTACTACATGGATCGCCAGCTCTGGACTGGCGCGCTGTCGTTCGGCCTGCTCGCCGTCGCCTTCGGCCTGAAGGCGCTTGCGGGCTACCAGTTCAGGACCGGCCGGCTGCCGCTTGTCGCCGCCGGCTCGCTCATCCTGGTCGCGACCATCGCCGTGCTCGCGGCGATCCTGTCGGGCTATGACGGGCTGTCCATCATCCTCTGGCAGGGGTGGGCCGCCGCGTGCTGTGCCGTGGCCGCGGCCAACTACAGGCTGGGCGGCGCCGAGGCGCCGGTGGCGGCCACGATCGTCGCCTTCTTCTATCTTCTCCTCGGCGCGTCCTATGGCATTTCGGCGGTGCTCATCCTGATGGAGGGCAATCTTGTCCTCGGCAGACCCCCGGACAATTGGGCGGACCAGGCCTCCCGCCTGATTGCCGCCATCACCTTCATCGGCATCGGCTCGGTCCTCCTTGTCCTCAACCAGCGGCGGTTCGCGCGGCGGCGCGAGAGTCTGGCCAACCCGGCCTGACGGTCTGCCCCAAGGGCGCTCGCGTCATCCGGACCACACTCGCGTCTCACGACGTCGCCGGGCTCACCGATGGTAACCAGCCCTTAAACGGGGGGCCCTAGCGTCTCCCGGCGGCCGCGCGTGAGCTGGCCGATGGGAGTTGCGGAAGGCCATGGCCGACAAGCGCCGGACGAGCCAGCGTACAGAGCCGGCCTTTGGCGTCAACGCCGCGCGCTACGGCTTCTTCGGCTCCGGCAAGAAGCCCGCCGCGCGCGCGCCAAAGGCGGCGACGCCTGCGGCCAGGCCAAAGACCACGGCGAAGAAGCCGCCCGCGAAGAAGCCCCCGCCGCCAAAGAAACCCCCGCCGAAAAAGCCCGCCGCCCGCACCGCCGCGCGCCGTCCCCCCGCCAGGCGGAAGCCGCGTCGCGGCGTCATCGCCACCACCGCCCACGCCGTTCGGCGCCTCGTCTACTGGTCGGTGGTCGCCGGCATCATCGGCGTTCTCGGCATCGCCGGTCTCGTCGGCTACTACTGGTCGAAGCTGCCGCCGACGTCGGAATGGGCGCTGCCCGTGCAGCCGGCGAGCGTGCGCATCGTCTCCGCCGACGGCGTGCTGATCACCAACCGCGGCGACGTCGCCGGCAAGACGCTGACCCTCGACGAGATGCCGGACTACCTGCCGGAGGCGGTGATCGCCATCGAGGACCGCCGCTTCTGGTATCACCTCGGCATCGATCCGATCGGCCTGACGCGTGCCGCGATCGTCAACCTCACCGCCGGCGGGGTCGTCCAGGGCGGCTCGACGCTGACCCAGCAGCTCGCCAAGAACCTCTTCCTCAAGCCCGAGCGCACCTTCGAGCGGAAGGCGCAGGAGGTGATCCTTGCGGTCTGGCTGGAGCTGAGCCTTTCGAAGCGCGAGATCCTGGAGCTCTACCTCAACCGCGTCTATCTCGGCGCCGGCGCCTATGGCGTCGACGCCGCCGCGCAGCGCTATTTCGGCAAGTCGGCCAGGGACGTGACGCTGGCCGAGGCGGCGACGCTGGCGGGCCTCCTCAAGGCGCCTTCCCGTTATTCGCCCCTCCTCGATCCCGCCGCCTCCGCCGAGCGCGCCAGCCTCGTCCTCGCCGCCATGCACGAGGAGGGCTACATCGACGACCGCGAGACCAGCCTCGCCCTTTCCGACGCGGTGACGCCCGTCCGCGACGTCGCCGGCGGCAGCGGCCGCTACGTCGCCGACTGGGTGATGGCGCAGCTCCCGTCTTTCGTCGGCGCGCTCGACGACGACATCGTCGTCGAGACCACCATCGACCTCCGCACCCAGGCGCAGGCCGCCCGCGCGCTCACCGCGACGCTGGAGGCCGAAGGCCCGCAGCGCGGCGTCAGCCAGGGCGCCATCGTCGCCATGACGCCGGACGGCGCGGTCAAGGCCATGGTCGGCGGCAGGGACTACGGGTCGAGCCCGTTCAACCGCGCCGTCGACGCGATGCGCCAGCCCGGCTCGTCGTTCAAGCCCTTCGTCTTCCTCGCCGCATTGGAGGCCGGCAACTACCCCGAGTCGCTCCGCATCGACCAGCCGGTGACGATCAGCGGCTGGAGCCCGGAGAACTACACGCGAAAGTATCTCGGCCCGGTCACGCTGCGCTCGGCGCTCGCGCTGTCGCTCAACACCATCGCCGCGCAGCTCGCCGCCGAGGTCGGCCCGTCGACGGTCGCCGCCACCGCGCGCCGCCTCGGCATCCGCTCGGCGCTGCAGGCGACGCCGTCGATCGCGCTCGGCACCTCGGAGGTGACGCTTCTGGAGATGACCGGCGCCTACGCCGCCTTCGCCAATGGCGGCAGCGGCGTCATCCCCCATGTCATTCGCCGCATCCGCACCGAGAACGGCCGCGTCCTTTATGAGCGCGCCGGCGCCGGGCCGGGGCAGGTGGTCCACCCGGCGCACGTCGGGATGATGAACGCGATGCTGGCAGAGACGATGGCGACCGGCACCGGCAAGACCGCGGCGCTGCCCGGCTGGCCGGCCGCGGGCAAGACCGGCACCTCGCAGGATTTCCGCGACGCCTGGTTCATCGGCTACACCGCGCCGATGGTCACGGGCGTCTGGTTCGGCAACGACAACAACAAGCCGACGAAGAAGGCGACCGGCAGCAACATCGCCGCCGCCGCCTGGCACCGCTTCATGGCCTCAGCACTCGAAGGGCTCCCCCCGTCCGCGCTCCCCGGCGGCTACGAGATGCAGGACCCCATCGCCGCCATCGCCGGCCAGGCGCCCGACAGCATCGCCGAGCAGATCGCCATCGTCGGCGAAGACGGCGACATAATCCGCTCCGCCCCGGCCCCGCTGCCGCCGCAGCAGGTGGCCGCCCCGACCACCACCGGCGCCATCCGCCTCGCCCCACCGCCGCAGGAACGGCGGGGGTTATTCAAGCGGCTGTTTGGGGGATGAGGTTGGGCAATGGTTCGCACCCTTCAGGAACGGTGCGGTCTCGCGGCGTTCAGCTCCTCCCACCGGCGAACATCAAGCGAGCCATCCGGCAGGATGAAGTGCGCACGCCGCGCTCGGATAATCTCCAGGCCGTCGATCGCCTGGCCAGAGTCCGCAGACGAGTTTGGCCCCTCGTAAATGACTCCCGCAAGCGACCAGGACCGGAGCAAGCCGTCCTCAATGACTGTAAGCATCGGCCCTCCGCTCATACCCCGAAAATCATAGTTCTCCGCCGGCAGTCCGCGGCCGAGCACGGCCAGGAGGTGATCACGTTCGATCATGCTGGATATGTCGATCTCGCTGACGCTGCTCGCGATACCGCCGCCTGGCGCCGCGCCGAAGGACACCTCGCGTGGTGAAGTCCATATGGTCTCGATGCCGGGAAAGCCGCCATAGTACACACCTCGATCGCGCTGCGGCGGGCCAGGCGGCCATTGCCGCTGGTAGCCGGTGAGAGTCGTCTTGCCCAGCGCCGAAACCTCGGCCTCGGAGACCCGAAACGTCGCGATATCGATGCCGGCGTGAGAAGCGATGACGGCGTTGCGGTCCTCAAGATCTAATCCATTTTTGCCAAGCTGGACTGAAACGACGCGACCCGAGTGCCAAGCACGCCGGCATTCGTCAAGAACATGCGCAGCCGTCACACCGAATACGCCGCCGCCGGCGTCGAGGAAGAAAGCCGAGCCGTTGCGCACACGGAATTGCCCATCGTTCTCGCGGATTATCCAGAAAAGCGGCGCGGTCAAAGACGTAACGAATTCAAGTTCGGCTCCCGCAAGACCCGCTCCCATAATGGTGCGCGCCTCACTCTCACTGGACACGGGCGGCAACGGCACTGCGGTCTCGCCCTCTTTACCTCTTTACCCACGGAACGGATTCTACTTGGCCGACCCAGCCGGGATTGAGCCGGTTCGAGTAGACGCCGGAATAGCCTGAAAGCCGCAGGATGATGAGCTCGACATACCACTGCGCCAAGCGCCAGCCATCGGAGATGGCAGGTCGAAGGGAAACGCCGAGCCTGTCTTCGGCATGCACGAGCTCATTGCGGACCTTCACTATGGCCTCGGGGCCGTTTTTCCACACTTTACGACGCTTGCCTGAAAGCAGGCTCCTTAAATGCGTGGGGGTCGCGACCGGCAGGCCCAGGTGCCGGAGCGCGCGTTGAATGCGCTCGCCGGCATTTCCGGACAGGAGAAGCCCGTTCTTTGTCAGGATGCCATGTGCAAGGCGTTCGAGCGCCGCCTGCGAAAGAAGAAGCCCGCTATCGATGCCTGCTCCGTCACCGCCGCGATTGCTACGCAGGTACCAGTAGAGGGCGCGCGCCACCGCATCGCCGAGATCAGCGTCGCCGAGCAGCGAGATAAAGCCCGGATAGACCTGCGCGAGCGACTGCCCGTGATGAACGTCAAACCAGCCTAGACGCGATTCCCACGGCGTCGACAGGCGCGTGCCCCACTCTTCGTAAATGGCCGCGCCACCCGCGTTCAACCCGGTAACGCCGAAAAGACCGGTGTATTGGCCGCGGGCAAACGAAAGAAAGCGGTGCAGATTGTGCACTTGCCGCTCCGCGGCCTTGATCGTGAAGAGCCGTCCGCCCACGCGTGTGATACGCCCGACATGGGTAATCGCCGACCCGCCGTCCGCCTTGAGCTGCTTTATCAACTCGGACGTCCCCGGGAGCGCCTGTATCTCGATCGACCAGTCGTCTTCGAACAGCGCGACGCGGCCAAGACGGCTGCCGCCACCGCCGGGCGCGTGATAATCGAAGTCGGTCGAGTTTTCGCCCAAACTGAAAAACTCGTGAAAGTTCAGGATATGAAAGATCGCCTCCCGCAGACGCGTCCGGCGATCGGCACATTGGATTAGATTCCCACGCTGAGGCAGGAGATCCATCTCTGTGCCAGTGCCTGAAAACCTCGTGCGAACGGCAAGGACAGGCACCGGCTCGCCGCGCTCGCCGAACCGCATCGTCAGCGACTTACTCCTCGCGGCCAACGCGCCATTGGGCGCGCGAAACCGTGCCGTGACGATCACGCGGTCGCGGGGAGCACCGCGCAGCATGGCCGTTCCATCAGCAAGGAACACTGCGCCGTCGCTGACGACCTCTATAGGGGCGCGCCCGAGCTCAATCGACGCATTTGCTCTTGTTGAGAAATATCTCGGTTTGATCGGAATGATCATTTCGCAAGTATAGCGTGCGCTTGTTCTGACGTAATGCGCATTTGCGCGCAAGGTTGATGAACTGGCTCGGGTCCGCAGGGAAGCGAGGCGGCGTAGCGAGTGTCAGTCGACTCGGTGCCAAGTCGTTTGGTCGGTTCCTTTCAAATAATGGAATCATCTACGATACGAATCGTCATATATAGCCTTTACATATACAACGATTCGTATCATGTTCGCTCATGCCATCCCGCGACCGAAGCCAGCAGGACCGCGCCCTTTCGCTGCTCAAGGAGCAAGGCATGGCGCGTCTCAACGAGTTCGTCCAAGCAGGCGTCACGGCCGCGACGGTCTCGCGCATGACGGAGAAGGGGCTGATCCTTCGCCTGGGCCGTGGCCTGTACCAGCTTGCCGACGCCAAGCTGGACGCCAACCATTCGCTCGCCGAGGCGGCCAAGCTCGTGCCGAAGGGCGTCGTCTGCCTTACCTCGGCGCTTGCCTTTCATGGGCTCACCGACACCATCCCGTCCCGCGTCTGGATGGCGATTGCCGCCAGGGACCGGCGGCCGGCCGTCAGCTATCCGCCGCTTCAGTTCGTGCGCTTCGGGGCGAAGGTCTTTCCTGCCGGCATTGAGGAGCACCGCATCGAAGGGGTGACGGTGCGCGTCTACGATCCCGCGAAGACCGTCGTCGATATGTTCCGCTATCGCCAGCGCGAAGGGAGGCGATACCAGAAAAGTCCCGGACTCAACCTCGCGCTTGAGGGCCTGCGGGAAGCACTGCGCCAGCGCAAGGCGACGGCGGCCGACATCGCGAGGTACGCGAGCGAGGCGGGTATATGGAAGATCCTCCAACCCTATCTCGACGCGATGACCGCCAATGCGTGAACCCATCCGCAATATGGGCGCTTCGGTACGCGCGCGGCTGCTCACCACCGCCAGGGACCGCGACCAGGTCTTCGAGCTGCTTCTCACCCGGTATGCCTTGGAGCGGCTGCTCTATCGGCTCTGCAGCACGCGGCATCGCGAGCGTTTCGTCCTCAAGGGGGCGTTCCTGATGACGACGTGGATCGATACGGCGTTTCGCCCGACGCGCGATCTCGATCTTCTGGGCTTCGGCGATTCGGACGCAGAGGCCATGCTCTCTGTCTTTCGCGAAGTCTGCGCCGTCGAAGAGAACGACGGGGTGGTGTTCGATGTGGATGCGCTCGCCGTTGATCATGTGCGCGACGAACTGGAGTATGGCGGCCTTCGCATCTCGACCGTGGCGACGATCGACGGAGCGCGCATTGCCATCAAGATCGACATCGGCTTCGGCGACGCCATCGAGCCCGGCCTAGGCGAGCTGGAATTGCCCGTGCTGCTGGACCAGCCGCGCCCGCGCCTTCGGGCCTACCCCCGTGAGGCGGTCATCGCCGAAAAATTTCAGACGATGGTCATGCTCGGTCGCGCCAACAGCCGCATGAAGGATTTCTATGACATTTGGGTCTTGTCGCGCGCCTTTGATTTCGAGGGCGATGCCTTGTCGCGCGCCATCGCGGCGACCTTCGCCCGCCGCAGGACGCCGGTCCCGATGGAACTCCCTGATGCTCTGACTTATGCGTTCGCCGAAGACCCGGCGAAACGCCGTCAGTGGGATTCCTTCGCGGAGGGCATAGAGGTCCGGCCCGAATCCCTCGTCGCCGTCGTTCAAGAGCTCGCCGCGTTCCTCATGCCACACGCAGCAAAGGCGCGGGGTCTCGGAGGCGAAACAGGCCGCTGAGCCCTACATCATCCCGCCGGCCTGCGTCGCCTTGTACTCCGACGGGATCGCCGGCAGCGTCTTCATGAACTCGGCCATGGCGGTCTGGTCCTCGGCGGTGAGCTTGGCGAGGTTGCGCTGGACCGGGGCCATGTCGCCGCCGACCACGTCGAAGTCGGGCAGGAAGCCGGTCTTGAACAGGGCGACGATGTCGGCCACCGACCAGGTGCCGATGCCGGTGGCGGTGTCCGAAGTGATGTTCGGGGCGCTGCCTTCGCCGGCGGCGAGCGGCGCGCCGCTGTATTCGCGGTCCGCGATGATGCCGCCGTAGAAATTGCGCGGGGAGTGGCACTGGGTGCAGTGCCCCGCCGCCTCGACCAGGTAGGCGCCGCGGTTGACGGCGTCGCTCGCCGCCGGGTCGGGGACGAAGGTCTCGCCGTCGACATAGAGGAGCTGCCACAGCCCCAGGCCGCGGCGGAAGCTGAACGGGAAGGCCAGCGCCGTCGGCGTCACCGCGTTGTCGACCGCCGGCAGCGTGTCGAGATAGGCCTTGAGGTCGATGATGTCCTCGATCCTCATGCGCTGGTACGAGGTGTAGGGAAACGCCGGGTAGAGGTGGACGCCGTCCCTCCGGATGCCGCGCTTCATCGCGTTGGCGAGGTCGAGCGTGGTCCAGTCGCCGATCCCGGTGGCCTTGTCCGGGGAAATGTTGGGGACGTGGAAGTCGCCGAACTCCGATTTCAGCACCATCCCGCCGCCGAGCTTCAGGAGGTCGTCGCCGGTCGCCCCCGGCGCGGCGTGGCAGGAGGCGCAGCCGCCGGCCCAGAACATGTACTCGCCGTTGGCGACATCCGCCGTGTGCTCCGGCAGGTCGGAGGCGGCGAGCGTGCGCGGCGCGGTGATCAGCCAGAACGCGCCGAAGCCGACGATCGCGAGCACGATCACGAGCACCACCAGCTTCCGGATCATCGCCTTGCCCCGCCGCCGCAGATTGGAATTTTTCGCGAAGCCCATGATGGCAAGCGGCCGGCCCCGCGGCAAGGCAACAGATCGCGAGGCCCCCGACGCCGGTCTCGCAAATCGCGGCATCGCCGATTAAGTTCGGCCCATGGATCTCTCCCGCGAAGAAGTCGAGCGCTACGCGCGCCACATCGTGCTCGCCGATGTCGGCGGCCCGGGCCAGCAGAAGCTGAAGGCGGCGAGGGTGCTCGTGGTCGGCGCCGGCGGCCTCGGCGCGCCGGTCATCCAGTATCTCGCCGCGGCCGGGGTCGGCACCCTCGGCATCGTCGACGACGACACCGTCTCGCTCTCCAACCTCCAGCGCCAGGTCATCCACCCGACCGATTCGGTCGGGAGTCTGAAGGTCGACAGCGCCCGTGCGGCGGTCGCACGGACAAACCCGTTCGTGGCGGTCGTCGGGCATCCTGTCCGGCTGTCCGTCGGCAACGTCGCGGACGTCGTCCGGCCTTATCATGTCGTCGTCGACGGCAGCGACAATTTCGCCACCCGCTATCTGGTGTCGGATGCCTGTTTCCAAGCGCGGAAGCCGCTGGTCACCGCCGCGGTCGGCCAGTTCGACGGGTCGATCACCACGCTGAAGCCGTATCTCGCTGATTCCAAAGGGATTCCGAACCCGACCTACCGCTGCCTCTTCCCCGAGGCGCCGCCCGAAGGCCTGCTCCCCACCTGCGCCCAGGCCGGGATCCTCGGCGCGCTGGTAGGCGTCGTCGGCTCACTTCAGGCCATTGAAACAATTAAGGAAATCGTCGGGATCGGCGAAGGCCTGGTCGGGCGGCTCCTGCTCTACGATGCCCGCGCCGCCCGCTTCGAGACCATCCGCTATGCCTGGAATCCCGCCAACCCGCTCAACGGAAGCGGGTTGGTGGCGGCCGCGGAGTAAGTCATTGCTATTGCTGGCCGATCAGGCCGGCGACCAGCACGAAGGCGAGGGTTGCGACGACCGCCGAGGCGGCGGGATAGGCGCGCCGAAACCCCCGCCGGCCATGCAGATCGTAGAACGCGTCCTCATCCTTCCGGCGCTTCCTGGCGAGGGTGGCGGCGGTCGAGCTGTAGGCGGCTGCGGCGAGAAGCGGGTCCATGATTGCCTCCATTCGCATAATCGGTTCAAAATCAGCTTGTAGCGATTCAAGAGCGCCCATCGCTCTTATATGAACCGATTCAAGTCGGTTATAGATAGCACGATTCCGCGGTGTGTCAATCCTGAATGAACCGATTCAATCGAGGAATTGAATCGGTTCTGGTATTGACGTACTTATGCTGCATGAAACGAAGCGTGAAACTCGCCGATGTCGCCCGCGCCGCCGGCGTCTCTCAGGGCACGGCGTCCAATGCCTTCGCCAAGCCCGACCTTGTGCGCCCCGAGGTGCGCGAGCGCGTCGAGCAGGCGGCCTTGCGTCTCGGGTACCATGGCCCCGATCCCAGGGGACGGTTGCTGCGGGCCGGCCGCGTCAACGCCATCGGCGTCGTCGCGATGGACGACCTGAGCTATTTCTTCAACGATCCCTTCAACCGCGAATTCATGACTGGCGTTGCCGAGGTTTGTGACGAACGCGGCGCCGGCATCGCCCTGGTTTCGGCGATCGACCGCGACACGGCCACCTGGGGCATCGACAGCGCGCTTGTCGACGGCTTCATCATTCAGTGCATCGAGGATGGCGACAAACTCATCGAGGCGGCGCGGCGCCGGCGGTTGCCGTTCGTGGCGGTGGATGTCGACCCCGGTCCGGACGCGGGGTCGATCATGGTCGACGATCGCAGCGGCGCGCGACAGGCCGCCGAGCATCTTCTCACCCTCGGGCACCGCCGGTTCGGCATTTTGTCGCTCGAGACCCACAACGACGGACATGTTGGCCTTGTCGACCGCGCGCGCCGCACGGGCATCCTCTATGGCGCAACCCGCGACCGGTTGGCCGGATACGAGGATGCGCTGGCCGCTGCCGGCATCGCCGTGGGTGACGTCCCGGTTGTCGAATCGCACAATGACAAGCGCGGCGCCGCCAGTGGCGCGGCGACCCTGCTCGACGCAAAACCCGACATCACGGCTGTCCTCGCGATGTCCGATGTGCTGGCGCTCGCGGCGGTCGAAGAAGCGCGCCGACGCGGGCGGAGAGTGCCGGAAGACCTGTCGGTGATCGGCTACGACGATGTGCCGGAGGCGGCACGCGCCGAGCCTCCCCTCACCACGATTGCGCAGCCCATCGTTGCGAAGGGCCGGCTCGCGGCCCAGATGATCTTTGATCCGGGACCCCCGCGCAAAGAGACCCTGCCGGTTTCCCTTGTGATCCGCGGCTCGGCCGGGCCGGCGCCCGCGGGCCGTTGAGACCTCCTTAACCACGCCGCGTCAGGATGGTTCGAGGCTTGGTGGCGTATTTGCGTGGAGTGTCGACATGGCCAGAGGCATGCTCCGGAAGCTCTATGGGGGAACCAAGGCGCTGGCGGGATTCGCCGCCATTGCCGGGCTCGGGACACTCCTCTTCGTCCACCCCTCGGCGATCACCGCAGCCCCTTCAGACAAGCCGAGCCTGCGGACGGCAGGCAGCGGGTTGCCAGTGCCGCGCTTCGTCAGCCTTAAGTCATCGCGGGTCAATGTCCGCGTCGGTCCCGGCGAGGACTATCGGGTCGCTTGGGTATTCGTGAAGCCCGGCCTGCCGATCGAGGTCATCCAGGAATTCGACAATTGGCGTCGCATCCGCGATTCGGACGGACAGGTCGGCTGGGTATTCCAGAGTCTTCTCTCGGGAAAGCGGACCGCGGTGGTCGCCCCGTGGCAAGGGGGTGAGCCGCGTCCGATCCGGGCGACCGCCACCGTCGATGCGCGGATCACCGCCTACCTCGAACCCGGCGTGATGGGCGAGATCAAGCGCTGCCGCGACGGATGGTGCCAGATTTCGGGGAGTGGCTATTCCGGTTGGATCGCGCGCGACCAACTATGGGGCGTGTATCCTGACGAAGATATCGATTGAGACAGGCGAATAGCCATCGCGGACAGCGAATAGAAGGAGCACCATCATTCGCTGTCAGCGATTTCAGCGGACCCGGCGCAGCCGCACGACGACATCCACACGGGTAATCTCATAGCCCGGCGGCGGCTCGGGAATGTCGCCGACACCCATCCCCCCTTCGGGGATATCGATCACCTGATTGTCGTCCTCGACGAAGAAGTGGTGGTGATCAGTCACGTTTGTGTCGAAGTAAGTCTTCGAGCCATCCACCGCGACCTCGCGGAGCAGACCCGCCTCGGTAAACTGGTGGAGTGTGTTATAAACGGTCGCCAGCGAGACCGGGACCTTTGCCGACATGGCTTCCTCATGCAGGCCCTCGGCTGAGATGTGCCGATTGCCTTTTGCGTAGAGGATACCCGCCAGCGCCATGCGTTGGCGCGTCGGCCGCAGGCCGGAGCCGCGCAGCATCGTTCGAATCTCTATGCGGCTTGGCTCGCCGGTACGATGAGTGGTGACGATCGCGTCCATTGTCGCTTCCATTTGGCCTCGCGGTTCAAGGCCGCGGGCTTCAAAACAGAGTCACTATAAGTTCAGAGCGCAATATGCGCAACGTACTGACGATTTTGCATCGCTGGCCCGCGCCACCGCAATCGAAATATTCGGCCGCGCTGTTTGGTCGCCATTTCGATTAGAAATACCGAGGGTGTTGCGATGGCGGCGATGAACTCCGATATTGTGGCGGCAATTCGCGTTAGGTGTTAGTTAGGTCCGGGTTTCCAGCTGACCGGCGTTCGTGACCGGTCGGCATAGCCGTGTGTGGTGGGTCGTGACAGAAGCCGCAATCATTTCCGAGGGACGCGGAGAGAGCCTGAGCCGTCGCGTTTCGCGATTCAATTACGAGGATTTGCTCGCCTGCGCCCGCGGCGAACTGTTCGGCAAGGGAAACGCCCAACTGCCGCTCCCGCCAATGCTGATGTTCGATCGGATTACGGAGATCGCCGAGGACGGCGGTGAGCACGGCAAGGGTCAGATCCGCGCAGAACTCGACGTGAAGGCGGACCTCTGGTTCTTTCTCTGCCACTTCAAGGGCGACCCGGTCATGCCGGGGTGCCTTGGTCTTGACGCCCTGTGGCAGATGCTCGGGTTCTTTCTCGGCTGGCTTGGCCTGCCCGGCAAAGGAAGGGCGCTCTCGGTCGGCGAAGTGAAGTTCTCCGGAATGGTGCTGCCTACGGCAAAAATCGTGCAGTACGGCGTCGATCTGAAACGTGTGCTCAAGTCGAAGCTCGTCCTCGGTGTCGGCGACGGCTGGTTGAAGGCCGATGGCGAGACCATCTACCGCGCCACCGACCTCAAGGTCGGCTTGTTCAAGGGCGACACCCAGGCCGCCGTCGGCTGACCGGCGCGCCGGCGTTTCGGCCGGCAGCGACGTCGAACAGCGGCAACGGAAACACGATGAGGCCGAGATGAAGCGGGTCGTTGTAACGGGCATGGGAATCGTGTCGTCGATCGGCAACAACACGCAGGAGGTACTGGCCTCGTTGCGCGAAGCCCGCGCGGGGATCTCGCGCGCGGACCGCTATGCCGAGCTCGGGTTCCGCTGCCAGGTGGAGGGCGCGCCCGACATCGACGTCGAAGCGATGATCGATCGCCGGGCGCTGCGCTTCCATGGCGGCGGCACCGCATGGAACCATATCGCCATGGACCAGGCGATCCGCGACGGTGGTTTCGAGCCGGATGACGTTTCGAACGATCGGACCGGAATCATCATGGGCTCCGGCGGCCCATCGACCCGCACCATCGTCGAGGCGGCGGACATTACCCGCAGCAAGGGACCGAAGCGGGTCGGCCCGTTCGCAGTGCCGAAGGCGATGTCTTCGACCGCGTCCGCTACGCTGGCGACCTGGTTCAAAATCAAGGGGGTGAACTACTCGATCTCATCGGCCTGCGCGACCTCGAATCACTGCATCGGCAATGCCTACGAGACGATTCAGCTCGGCAAGCAGGACGTCATCTTTGCCGGCGGTTGCGAGGAACTGGACTGGACGCTCTCGGTGCTGTTCGACGGGATGGGGGCGATGTCGACCCACTTCAACGACCGGCCGTCGGTCGCCTCACGAGCCTATGACAAGGATCGCGACGGCTTCGTCATCGCCGGCGGCGCAGGCGTCGTGGCCCTCGAGGAGCTCGAGCACGCCAAGGCGCGAGGCGCCCGCATCTACGGCGAACTCGTCGGTTATGGCGCGACCTCGGACGGTTTCGACATGGTGTCACCATCCGGCGAGGGCGCCGTGCGCTGCATGAAAATGGCGCTTGCCACGGTCGACGGACCGGTCGACTACATCAACCCGCATGCCACCTCGACCCAGATCGGCGACCTCAAGGAGATCGAGGCGATTCGCGAGGTGTTCGGCGACAAGGCGCCGCCAATCTCAGGCACAAAGTCACTGACCGGCCATTCACTCGGGGCGACCGGCGTGCAGGAGGCGATCTACTGCCTCCTCATGATGCAGAACGGCTTCATCGCCAAGTCGGCAAATATCGATGAACTCGATCCCGCCTTCGCCGACATGCCGATTGTCCGTGAGCGCATCGACGATGTCGAACTCAATACCGTGCTGTCCAACTCGTTCGGATTCGGCGGCACCAATGCCTCGCTCGTCTTTCAGCGCTATGCGGGCTGAGCCGAACGACACCAGGGGAAACCGCACCGGGGGGTTCGAGTGGACATGACAGCCGGCCTGATGCAAGGCAAGCGGGGCTTGGTGATGGGCGTCGCCAATGACCATTCCATCGCCTGGGGGATCGCCCGCCGCCTTGCCGCGGCTGGAGCGGAACTGGCGTTCACCTTCCAGCCCCCGTCCCTCGACAAGCGTGTTCGGCCGCTTGCTGCCTCGGTGGGCTCCGATTTCGTCATCCCTTGCGATGTCGGACTGGAGCCCGACGATCCGGATCAGGCCTCGATCGGCTCGGTGTTCGATGCGATTGAGAAGCGTTGGGGCGGGCTCGATTTCGTCGTCCACGCCATCGCCTTCTCCGACAAGGGCGAACTCAAGGGGCTCTACGCCGACACCACCCGCACCAACTTCAAGAAGACGATGTTGATCTCGTGCTTCTCTTTCACCGAGGTGGCGAAGCGCGCGGCAGCACTGATGCCGAATGGCGGCTCCATGGTCACGCTGACCTATGGCGGTTCGATGCGCGTGATGCCGAACTACAACGTCATGGGCGTTGCCAAGGCGGCGCTCGAGGCGAGCGTGCGTTACCTCGCTTATGACTTCGGTGAGCAGAACGTTCGCGTCAACGCCATATCGGCGGGGCCGGTCAGGACGCTTGCCGGCTCCGGCGTCGCCGACGCGCGGATCATGTTCAACTACCAGAAGAAGAACTCGCCACTCCGCCGCACCGTTACCCTCGACGAGATCGGCAACACCGCGCTCTACCTGCTGTCCGACCTCGCCTCGGCGGTGACTGGCGAGATTCACTTCGTCGACTCGGGCTACAACATCGTCTCGATGCCCCGGCTTTCGGGGTTGAAGACGCTCGATGAACCGAACGAGGCAAACGGCAACGGCCGCGATGAGGCAAGCGGTCGCGAGGCGGCCGAATAAGATCGTCCTGCTACGGCACGATCCCGTTCGCTCGTTGCTACTGTCTCAGGTCTTCTCGGCGCTGCCGGTTGCCACCGTCTCGGCACTGTTGGCGGCAGACTGCGCCGGTGCTTTCGCGACCGCGACCATGGCGGGCCGCAGCACACGGTCGCCGATCACGTAGCCGGTTTGCACCACCTCGGCGACGGCTCCCGGCGGAACCTCGGCGGTCTCCAACTCGTATATGGCCTGGTGGAACTCGGGGTTGAACTTCTCCCCCTTGGCTTCGATCGCCTTCACGCCGAACTTGCCGAGCGTCTGTTCGAGCCCGCGCTCGGTCACCTCGACCCCATCGAGGAAGGCGGTGACCGCCTTATTGCCGCCCTCGCGCAATTCCGACGGCACCGCGGCGATCGCCCGCTTGAGGTTATCCGCAACATTCAGCATGTCGCGTGCGAAGGACGTCACGGCATATTGCCGCGAATCGGCGATCTCGCGGCTGGTCCGCTTCCTGAGGTTTTCCATCTCGGCGAAAGAGCGCGCCAAGCGGTCCTTGAGGTCGGCTACTTCCGCCTCGAGTGCAGTTCCGTCGGCGCCGCCCGGCGCGGCCTTGTCGCCCGAAACGTCCTTCGCCTCCGGCGCCGTTCCGTTGTCCTCGGCCATCGGTCCTCTCAAAGTTCTACAGAATGGATGAATCCGCTCGGATATCAGGGTTCGGGCGGCAAAAATCAAGGCTTTCTCGGTTGTTCGCGGGCGCCTACCCGGGTGTAGGCGATGCGATCGGATCGAACACGGGCGACGTGTCGGTGCGAAGTGACGGATATTCCGGGTCAAGATCGTCGGGTTGTGAACTTCTGCGGCAGCGGCAATGATCAGCTAGACGCGTTCAAATCCGCCGGAGCGCCACCTGCTCGATACGGTGGTCCTCGCCCTTCCTGAGGATCAGGTGGGCGCGAGGTCGAGTGGGCAGGATATTCTCGCGGAGATTGATCAGGTTGATTCTCGACCAGAGGCCCTCTGCGAAGGTCATGGCCTCCTCGGTCGTGATCGAGGCGTAGCGATGGAAATAGGATTGCGGGTCGCGGAATGCCGTCTCGCGAAGCCGCAGGAAACGTTCGAGGTACCACTGACGGATCACCGCTTCCTCGGCGTCGATATAGATTGAGAAATCAAAGAAGTCCGAAACGAAGGGCACTGCCCTCCCATCCTTTGGCAGCCGCGAGGTCTGGAGCACGTTGAGCCCCTCGACGATCAGGATGTCGGGCCGCTCGACCTTGACCGCCTCGCCGGGGACGATGTCGTAGGAGAGATGCGAATAGACCGGCGCCGTGACATCCTTCTTGCCGCCCTTGATGTCGCTCAGGAAGGCGAGAAGCGCTGGCAGATCGTAGCTCTCGGGGAAGCCTTTCCGCTCCATCAGCCCCTCGCGCTTGAGCACCGCGTTGGGGAGGAGAAACCCATCGGTGGCGATCAACTCGACCCTGGGGGTGTTCGGCCAGCGGCGAAGGAGAGCGCGGAGAAGCCGTGCGGTTGTCGACTTGCCGACCGCCACCGACCCGGCGATGCCGATGATGAAGGGCGTGACGCCGTCATGGGTGCCAAGGAAGGTACGGGTCGCGGCGTAGAGACCCTGGATCGCCGCCACGTGCAGGCTGAGGAGTCGGGTGACTGGCAGGTAGATGTGCACGACCTCGTCGAGCGAGATGGGGTCGTTGAGGCTCTTCAACCGGTTGACGTCGGCCTCGGTCAGGGTCAGCGGCGTGTCGGCGCGAAGCGCGGCCCACTCGGCCCGGCTGAAGAACAGATAGGGCGAGAGAGCGTTGGGAGCGGCCTGGTCCATCATGCCTCGGTGTCCCTCCGCCGCCGTGACGCCTTCTCGGCAAGGCCGCTCTGTGCCGTCCGAGTCTTGAGTTCCGCCATCACCGCAGCGAGCGGAACGCGACGGGCTTCGAGCATCACAAGAAGATGGTAGAGAACATCGGCAGCTTCCGCGGTCAGTGCGGCGTCGTCCTCGACGACCGCGGCGAGCGCCGCCTCCACCGCCTCCTCGCCGAACTTCTTGGCGCACCTGCCAACTCCGGCGCCGATGAGCTTGGCCGTGTAGGAACCCGCGTCGCCGGAGCGCGCCCGTTCAGCAACGATCGCCGCGAGGTCCGCAAGGGAGAAGTCGGTCAATTCAGCCATCGAGACGCACCGGGATGCCGAAGGCCGCCATATGCTCCTTGGCCTGGCGGATCGCGAATGTGCCGAAGTGAAAGATCGAAGCGGCGAGCACCGCCGAGGCATGGCCCTCATTGACGCCGTCGACGAGGTGATCGAGACGCCCGACGCCGCCTGAGGCGATCACCGGCACCGGCACGGCGTCGGCGACCGCCCGCGTGAGTCCGAGGTCGAAGCCGTCGCCGGTACCGTCGCGGTCCATGGAGGTGAGGAGTATCTCGCCTGCGCCGAGCCGCGCCACTTCGACGGCATAGTCGACCGCGTCGAGTCCCGTCGGGTTGCGGCCGCCATGGGTGAAGATCTCCCAACGACCGGAATCTCCTTTGCGGCTCACTTTTTTCGCATCGATCGCGACGACGATCGCCTGCGCGCCGAACTTCTCGGAGGCTTCGGCGACGATCCGCCGGTCGCGCACCGCGGCCGTGTTGATTGACACCTTGTCGGCCCCGGCGAGCATCAATGCCCTCACGTCCTCGACGGTCCGTACGCCCCCGCCGACCGTCACCGGCATGAAGCAGACCTCCGCCGTGCGGGCGACGACATCAAGAATCGTGCTCCGGTTCTCGTGGCTGGCGGTGATATCTAGGAAGCAGAGCTCGTCGGCCCCGGCGGCATCGTAGGCCCGGGCCGACTCGACCGGGTCGCCAGCGTCAGCGAGGTCGACGAAGCGGACGCCCTTGACGACACGGCCGTCCTTGACGTCGAGGCAGGGGATAACCCGGACCTTCAGCATCAGGCCGCCTCCCGCAACATCGCGAGCGCCGCGCTCGGGTCGAGCCGGCCGTCGTAGAGGGCGCGGCCGGCAATTGTCCCCGCCAGACGCCGGTAGCGCGGCGAGACCAGCCGCGCGATGTCGTCGATTCCCGCCAATCCGCCGGAGGCGATCACCGGAATTGTCACCGCCTCGGCGAGCCGGAGCGTCGCGTCGAGATTGAGGCCGGCGAGGATGCCGTCGCGGTCGATGTCGGTGTAGATGACGGCGGCGACGCCGGCGTCCTCGAAGCGGCGCGCGAGGTCCACGGCGTCGATTTCGGTTGCCTCGGCCCAGCCGCTGACGGCGACGCGGCCGCCGCGTGCATCTATGCCCACCGCGATCCGGCCGGGATGGCGGCTGGCCGCGGCCCGCACCATGGCGGGATCGCGAACTGCCACCGTTCCGAGGATGACGCGGGCGATGCCCTTGTCGAGCCAGGCGTCGATGCCGGCATGGTCGCGAATGCCGCCGCCGAGCTGGACGGGGATATCTACCGCGGCGAGGATCGCCTCGACGGCGGCGCCGTTTTCCGAGCGGCCGGCGAAAGCGCCATTGAGATCAACCACATGCAGAAACTCGAAACCCGCGTCGGCAAAGGCGCGGGCCTGGGCGGCGGGGTCCGAGCCGAAGACGGTGGCGCGCGCCATCTCGCCCTTCTCCAGGCGCACGCACTGGCCGTCCTTCAGGTCGATGGCGGGGAACAGGATCATGGCGACGCTTCTAGCGGTTGATCTCGACGAGGAGAACCCAGGCGTCGACCACCGCCTTGACGAAGGCGAGGATGACGCCCCCGGCAAGCCAGTAATACCCGCCGGTCGCGCCGTAAAGCACCAGAATGCCGCCGACGAGCCAGGGAATTGTCGCCGCCTCGAGGAGGGCGACATTGGCGAGGAACGTGACCGGGTTCTGCTGCGGGGTGCGGTGACGCCAGCCGATCCACTCGATGGCGCTGCCGGCCAGCCAGATCACGCTGCCGACGGCGAGAATGCCAAGCCCGGCAAGGGTTTGCGAGAGGCCCGGCATGAGGAGGAGGGAGGACACCGCCAGGATGGCGATGAGGAGAAGAAGCGCCAGGAAGCCGCGGAGCGGCAGGAAGGGCGCCGCAAGAATCTTGTTGAGATTCAACGAGATGCCGACGAAGAGCAGGCCCGCCAGCGCCGCCGCCGCGCCGACCTGCGCGGCAAAGAAGGCCGCCCAGTCGGCGAGCGCCGTCACGGGTTCCACTTGAGGAAATTGCCGATCATCGCCAGCCCGAGCTTCTGGCTCTTCTCGGGGTGGAACTGGGTGCCGGCGACGTTGCCGCGGGCGACGATGGCGGTGACCGGGCCGCCGTAGTCGGCGACCGCGACGACGTCGCTCTCGTCATCGGCAACCAATTGAAATCCATGGAGAAAATAGGCGTGCCAGCCGTCCGGGCCGGTGGCGATGCCGTCGAGGAGGGGGTGGGCGGCGCGGGCACCGATGGTGTTCCAGCCCATGTGCGGCACCTTGAGCGCGGGGTCGGCGGGGGCGACGGCGCGGACTTCGCCGGGGATGCGGTCGAGACCGGGCATGACTCCGTGTTCGAGGCCGCGGGTGGCGAGGAGCTGCATGCCGACGCAAATGCCGAGAAACGGCCGGCCGCGGCGGTCGACGGCCTCGGCAATCGCCTCGACCATGCCGGGGACGGAATCGAGGCTCCGCCGGCAGTCGGCGAAGGCTCCGTCGCCGGGGAGCACCACCCGGTCGGCCTTCGCGACGACGTCGGGATCCGATGTGATTTCAACGACTTGACGCTTCCCCGACGCGGCGATCATGCGCTCGAAGGCCTTCGATGCCGAGCGTAGGTTGCCGGCGCCGTAGTCGATGAGGGCGATGGTCACCGGCGGTGTCCGGGAGCGGGGAAAAGTCCGACGATCCCGGGTCCGGCGCGCGGCGGATGCACGGGCGGCGGCACGGGCGTCCACGGGGGCTGCACGGACGGCTGCGCGGCCGCCGACGACGGCAGGAACGACGCGGAGGACCGTGCGGGCGTCGCCGACGGCGGCACGGACGCAGCGGGACCGGGAGAGACGTCGGCCGATGCCGCCTCGGCGAAGAAACGGCGCTCGGCGTCCTCGATCCGCCGCCCCTCGACCACGCCGACGAGGACATATCCCCGCCGCTCGAGGGTCCAGCGGCGGAAGCCGTTCGCCTCGAGCGCGAACCAGACGCCGAAGAGGATCATCACCGCGGTCGAGGCGTCGGGGGCGGGGACGCCGGCGAGGATCGAGAGGACCACGATGGCGACGACCCAGATCAGCAGCGTCAGCCAGAGTCGGTTCCAGATGAGCCAGACCGGCGGGATGAACAGCGCCGGCCAGGAGAAGCCGTCCTTGACGAAGACGAACCCGGCCGGGTCGGCGGCGACGCCGTCGGCGGCAGGGGGAGCGTGGACGGTGAAGATGGTCATGGGCGGTCCGCCTGGGAAAAGGTCTCCGCCAGCGAGATCGTGAGACTGCCCACCTCCTAGCCTCCCACTCTCCGAGCGCCTCGGCAGTCGCGACGGTACGGAAGTCCCGCCTCCTCTCCCGTTGGGAGAGGATAGCGAGACTTGCTTCGCGAAGCGAAGCGTCGTCGAGCTTGGTGAGGGGCGGGACCTGTCGGAGAACGGAGCCCGCGTGGCCCTTTTTCGGCTTCGCTTCGCCCCTCACCAACGTCGCCTAAGCCCACCAATCGGTGCGCAAGGCTCCGTACCCTCTCCCGACGGGAGAGGGGGAGGCCTGCATCAGCGTCGGGCCTCGCGGGACCGAGCGAGTGACCTGCAGCCCGGACATGCGGCGGACGCGCCGGCCGTTCGCCTTCGATGGTTTGTGCCGTCATCGCCGCTATCCCGCCAGGCTGCCCTTGGTCGAGGGGACGCGGGTCCCCTCTCGCGGGTCGATGGCGACCGCGGCGCGGAGCGCGCGGGCGACCGCCTTGAAGCAGGTCTCGGCGATGTGGTGGTTGTTCTCGCCGTAGAGGTTTTCGATGTGGAGCGTGAGGCCGCCGTTCTGGGCGAAGGCCTGGAAGAATTCCCTGAACAGCTCGGTGTCGAAATCGCCGACCTTGTCGCGGCTGAAGGCGACCTTCCAGACGAGATACGGCCGGCCGGAGACATCGACCGCGCAGCGGGTCAGCGCCTCGTCCATGGCGAGGTGGACGTCGCCATAGCGGGCGATGCCGGCACGGTCCCCCAGCGCCTCCCGGAGCGCCTGGCCGAGCGCGATGCCGACATCCTCGGCGGTGTGGTGCTGGTCGATATGGAGGTCGCCCTTCGCGGTGACGTCGATGTCGATCAGGCTGTGGCGGGCGAGCTGCTCCAGCATGTGGTCGAGGAAGCCGATGCCGGTCGCGATCCCGGCCTTGCCCGAGCCGTCGAGGGCGACGGCGACGGCGATGTCGGTCTCTTTGGTCTTCCGCGAGATTCTGGCCGTGCGCATGGCGGCGTTCCGGGGCGGGTGAACTGCGGCGGGGTTTTAGCAGGCGACGCGGGGAGTGACAAAGGGGGAGTGGCAGTAGGCGGGTAACTCCTTAGAGAGTTGTCTTCCGACGAAGAACAGCATCGATGATCGGGAGGCGCCGTGCTGGGTACTTGCAGTTAGGTTACCCGGATGCTTGCGATCGGCATGTCGGAGAATGCCCAAGACGATCCTTGAAATTCAGCGCCCACTTGAGGGACACTCAGCCTATGAGCACATTGCCGATACCTTCGGTCCAGGCGACTGAGGTCAATTACGAGCTTCACACGCTCGGCTGGAAGGCGTTTCAGCAATTGTGCGTCACGATTGCAAGCGAACTCTGGGGCCAGACTGTCCAAGGCTATTTTGAAGGAAATGACGGCGGGCGCGATGGCGGTTTTTATGGGGCTTGGGTTCCAAGAGGCAACGAGAAACTGGACGGGTCATTTGCAGTACAATGTAAGTTTTCCGCTTTGCCAAATCGCAGTTTGGCGTTCTCCGATTTGTCCGAGGAACTAGCGAAAGCACGGCGACTCGCTTCGCGTGGTCTGGCCGACAATTACATCCTCTTTACAAACCTCCGCCTTACGGGAAAGGTAGATGAGGAAATTGTCGCAACATTCGAGACTGTTGCCGGCATCAAGAAGTGTCTTTGTTACGGATCGGATCGGATTAGCCAATTTATTCGAGAGTCGCCGCGCCTGCGAATGCTCGTGCCACGGGTCTACGGTTTGGGCGATCTTAGCCAAATTCTCGACCACCGTGCATACGATCAGGCCCGAGAAATTCTCAGCGCCATGGGTGACGATCTGGCAAAATTCGTGATTACTGACGCATATCGAAATAGCGCGAAGGCCCTTGTCGAACACGGCTTTGTTCTGCTGTTAGGTGAGCCCGCATGCGGCAAGTCCTCAATAGCAGCAGCTTTGGCTCTTGGGGCCATAGACGAATGGAGCTGCTCGACACTAAAAATCCGGGACGCAAGCGACTTCGTTGCGCATTCCAATCCAAACGAACCCAAGCAGTTCTTCTGGGTTGATGACGCCTTTGGTGTAACGCAGTTGGACTGGCAGACGACTATTGATTGGAATGGAGCGTTTGCGCATATTCGAGGCGCCATTCGACGGGGCGCGCGCTTTGTATTCACATCTCGCGATTACATCTATCGCAATGCTCGCAACTTCTTAAAGGAATCAGCGCTTCCAGTGCTCAATGAGTCGCAGGTAGTCATTCGGGTGGAACAGCTTACCAAGGATGAGCGTGAGCAGATTCTTTACAATCACATTCGCCTTGGCCCACAGCCTGCGGAGTTCAAAGGCGAAATAAAGCCCTTCCTTGCGGGGGTCGCGGCAAATAGCCGATTTAGCCCCGAGTTGGCTCGCCGGTTGGGCCATCCCGCCTTTACCAAGGGCCTTCATCTGTCAGCCGCTGGCTTGACTAACTTCGTAGAGCATCCGGTTGAACTGCTAAAGGAGATTATACGAACTCTAGATGCGGCAAGTCGATCGGCGATCGCGCTTGTATTCATGCGAGGCGGTTTGCTGGCCAGTCCCGTAACACTGAGCGCCGACGAGCAACGAGCCATTGACCTCTTGGGCGCCAGTTCCGCTGATGCTCGAGCCGCATTGGCTGTGCTTGAAGGAAGTATTCTTGTCCAAATTCAGCAACGCGGTAGCCATTTCTGGAGGTTTAAACATCCAACCATCCGTGACGCCTTCGGGTCGCTTGTAGCGGAAAATCGTGAGCTTATGGATATCTATCTCGCCGGAACACCCGTCGATCAGTTACTTTCTGAAATCTCCTGTGGCGACGTCGATTTAGAGGGTGTGAAGGTCAGGGTACCTTCGGATCGATTCGATACCTTGGCAGATCGAGTTGAGGATTTTTGTCGCAGTCGTCGACAGAGCCGGGACACGGTCGAACGCTTTTTAGCATTCCGATGCGGCAAGGACTTCTTGCAGCGGTATATCGAGCGAAATCCGCTTTTGGTGCCAAACCTCTATGTGATGTCGTATTTCTACGCCGTATCGGGAGTGGATCTTATCAATCGGCTGCACGAGTTTGATTTACTGCCTGAATCCGCACGGCTGCGCCATATGAACTCTGTACGCGATTTGGCCGTGAGCACGCCCGACTCCGGATTTTTAAACGATCTTCACGTCAGCTTCCTCACCGATGAGGAGAGGCAAGATATCCTGCAGCATGTACACATATCGCTGCTCCCGCAGCTCGACTTCTGCGTCGAAAACTGGCGTGACAATTACCGAGGTGGGGAGGAACCAAGCTCTTATTTTAGCCCACTTGAAGATGCACTGAAGGATTATGGAAGGGAATTTGCTGGCGACGCTAACGCTGAAGTTCAGATTGCCGATGCTCTTGCCAAGATCGAGGAAGCGGTTGAAGAATTGAGTGTTCCAGAACAGGACTACGACTACTCGGCGTATCGGCGGCAACAGTCAGGCCCCCTCGCCACTGACGGGTCGCGCTCCACTTTCGATGACGTCGATCAATGAATTCTTGGCTCCGGCGATAGCATCAGGATGCCTCCCATGCGCATCACCGTCACCCTCGACCCGGACGTCGATACGCTGCTCCGCAAGGAGGTGCGGCGGCGCGGCGAGCCGTTCAAGCAAGTGCTGAACAACGCGATCCGTGCCGGGCTTCGCAACATGAAGCCGCGCGACGGAGGCTTCGTGCCGCTCGTCTTCGACATGGGCAAGCCGCGCGTCGATCTCACGAAGGCCGTGGCGCTGGCGGATTCGCTGGAAGACGAAGAGCTGATCGGCGGGTACCGGCGCAGGCGATGATCCTGCCGGACGCCAATGTCCCTCTCGAGGTCGTTGAAGCGAGTAGTGAACCCCGCCACGGCACGAGCCCCTCCCGAACGCGCTTTGCGCGTTCGACCTCCCCTCAAGGGGGAGGTTAAGGGCGCGTCTTGCTTCACGACCTCGTTTCAATAAGCGCCGACGCCAACCTCCCCCTTGAGGGGAGGTCGAAATGCCGAAGGCATTTCGGGAGGGGGTTTCTTCTGACGGCCGTGGTGTGAGCTGTAACGACGATAAGCCCGGAAAAAGGTAGTGCCCCCTCCCGAAGCCCGGCAAGCGCCGGGCTTCGACCTCCCCTCAAGGGGGAGGTTGGGGGCGTGTTCCACGCGTCTTTGCGGCGATGAGCGGGCGATGGGCGTGTGCAGATCGAACTCCCGCCGACGTTCGACGCCAGCGGTGCGGCCGGGCCGCCAACCTCCCCCTTGAGGGGAGGTCGAAATGCCTTCAGGCATTTCGGGAGGGGGTCTCTTGTTGTGGCGCCTTCAATGCGATGGCGAAGCTCGCGGCCGTAGAGACGCCAGCTGCGGAAAGGGAGCGTACCCCCTCCCGAACGCGCAAAGGGCGCGTTCGACCTCCCCTCAAGGGGGAGGTTGGGGGCGTGTTCCTTGTGTGCGCTATGGGGCGTCGGGGTTGGCGGCGGCGAGGATCGTGTCGCAGACGCCGTTGAGGTTGGTCATCACGTCGCGGTTGGAGAAGCGGAGCACGCGGTAGCCGCGCTCGCGCAGCCAGGCATCGCGACGCTGGTCGCGGGCTTCGGCCCGGTCGCAGCCGTGCTGGTCGCCGTCGACTTCGACGATCAGGTTCCGCGCGGGGCAGAAGAAGTCGACGATGTAGGGGCCGATCGGGGTCTGGCGGCGGAAACGAAGCCCGTCGAGGCCGGGTTTGCGGAGATGCTGCCAGAGCCGTAGTTCGGCCCTGGTCATGTCCTGCCGCATCGCCTTGGCGAAGCCGCGGTTCCGAGGCGCTACCGTCTCGCGCGGCAACGGGGGATCTCCGGAGTGTCGACAACCACGGGTATGGTACCCGATGCCGGGTGTCGACGCTACGGTCGGCGTTGCAGGGGCCCCCCTCCCGAACGCGCAAAGGGCGCGTTCGACGGGAGGTTTAGGCATGCCTTGTTTCGCGGTCTCGTTTCAACAAGCGCCGACGCCAACCTCCCCCTTGAGGGGAGGTCGAAATGCCTTCAGGCATTTCGGGAGGGGGTCTCTTTTTGGCGGCCGCCTCTCAAGGCGAAGGCAAGTCTCGTGGTGGGTCCATGCCGACTATCAGCCCACGAAAAGGAGGCACCCCCTCCCGAACGCGCAAGGGCGCGTTCGACCTCCCCTCGAGGGGGAGGTTGGGGGCGTGTTCCTTGCGTTACTCCTTGAGCGCGGACGTGCCGTCGGTGGCGGTGGGGTAGGGGAGGTCGTTGACGAGGATCGAGGTCGGCTTCGACTGCGCGAAGATGGTGTCGAGGTCGATCTCGACGAAGCTCGTGCGGTGGGCGTAGTCGGCGATGAGGAGGCGGTTCCTCGTCAGGTCCTTGATCGCCACCCACTGGGTGTAGTCGGAGACGACCTGGTCGTTGTCCTTGCTCTGGGCGACGCCGTAGGGGATGTCGACGGTGTTGAGGATGTGGCCGATCGCCTGGATCGCCTCGTCGCCGTCCTTGGGCGGCGTGATCCAGTGGCGCATGAAGGCGGCGCGGACGAAGCGCGACGGCGGGGTGTAGTCGCCGGGAAGGCCCATGGCGCCGCCGCCCTGGCCGAGCGCGGTGACGTTGGCCTCGTCGAACTGCCGGCTCGAGACGCCCATGCTCGACAGGTTCAGGTAGTTGCGGAGATTGAGGAGGTGCCAGTCATAGGTCGGCGAATTGGTGAGAACGCTGGCCTGGTTATCGTAGATGCGCGGCTCGCCGCCGACATACTCGACGATCATGCTGTCGCCGCTGCGGTCGGTGAACACGAAGTGGATGTAGGGCGGCGTCGGCCCGCTCGGGAGCGATGCGTCCCACCAGACCTTGATGCCGGGCAGTGCGGCGCGGAGCTCGGCCACGGTCGCGTGGCTGCCGAGCGCCCAGGAGCCGAAGGTGAGGACCGAGACGTAGTCCTTGTCGTCCTTCGTGACCGTCTGGTAGGCGGTGAAGCCCGGCAGGAAGTTGCCGCTCATCCCGACGCCCTCGGAGTTCTGTCCCTCGAGCAGCGTGACCCCGGGGATGACGCCGGCGCTGACGCCGACCACCGCGTATTTGGTCGCCACGGTGTGGGTCGGCAGGCCGAGGTCGGCCGGGGCCGTCAGGGCGAGCTCGGTGCCCTTCGGCTGGCTGACCAGGGTCCACTTCATGTCGAAGGCCCATTCCATGGTCCGGCCGGCGATGACGGTGTTGTCGGCCGCCATGATGTCGACGGCGGTGCAGGCATGGCCCGCATTGACGGTGGCGATGACCGAAACGACCGCGATGGCATAGCGCAGCATCATTCTGCTCCCTCTCGTCCGGTGCCATGCAGGCGGCAACGGAGCCCGTGCCGCTCGTGAATCCCGTCCGGGACCGGCGGCAAAAATACGGATAGCGCGATTTCCTTACCGTGGGATTGCGATGCGGATGCGAATTGAAGGCTTCGGTTTGCACTCGCCTCGCGGAGCCTTACATAGGAGCCCGAAGGGAGCCTCTGGCTCCCCGTCCTTTCAGGGGGCCGGTGCGGGGCTCGACACGAGACCGCGGCGGCCCGGCTTTCAGGGAATTTCGCGTGAGACATGAGTGACAGAGAACCCGCCTCCTGGCACGGCACGACCATCCTCACCGTGCGCAAGGGGGGCAAGGTGGTGATCGGCGGCGACGGGCAGGTTTCGATCGGCCAGACCGTCATCAAGCACAATGCCAAGAAGGTGCGGCCGATCGGCAAGTCCGGCGTGATCGCGGGTTTCGCGGGCGCGACGGCGGATGCCTTCACCCTGTTCGAGCGGCTCGAGGCCAAGCTCGACCAGTATCCGGGGCAGTTGATGCGCGCATGCGTCGAGCTCGCCAAGGACTGGCGGACCGACAAGTATCTCCGCCGGCTCGAGGCGATGATGATCGTCGCCGACCGGACCACGAGCCTCGTCGTCACCGGCACCGGCGACGTGCTCGAGCCGGAGGGCGGGGTCGCCGGCATCGGCTCGGGCGGCAACTATGCGCTGTCGGCGGCGAAGGCGCTCCTCGACACCGACAAGGACGCCGAGGCGATCGTGCGCAAGGCGATGGCGATCGCCGCCGAGATCTGCATCTACACCAACGACAAGCTCACGCTCGAAATCCTCGATGCCGAATGACGCTCCGGAGATCGGCTTCGCCGCCGTGACGCCGGAGCATTATCCGCTCCTCGACGGCTGGCTCCGCGCGCCGCACATGCGGGAATGGTGGGGCGACCCGGAGGAGGAGCTCGGCTTCATCCGCGACATGGTCGAGGGCCGCGACACGACGCGGCCGTACCTGATCAC
>JALHRF010000027.1 GCA_022841545.1 Bauldia sp.
CCTCGAAATGGCTGGTGCCGCGGCTCGCCTCATGGTCGCGCCGCCACCCGGAGATCACGGTGCGGCTCGACGCCTCGGTGGCGCTCGTCGACATCGACACCTCCGACGTCGACCTCGCCATCCGCGTCGGCGACGGCAAGTGGCCGGGCGTGAAGGCCGCCTTCCTGCTCGGCCAGGAGATTTTTCCGGTAGCGGCGCCGGCGGTCGCGGCGAAGCTCCGCACGCCGCGCGACCTCTACCGGACGCCGATCGTCCGCGACGCCAATTCGACGCTGACCTGGGACCTGTGGCTCGCCCCGCTCGGCCTCGACGCGGCCCGGCTGCCGGACGGCCACAGCTTCACCGACGCCTCGCTGGCGCTCGACGCGGCGATCGCCGGCCAGGGCGTGCTCCTCGCCTGGCCGACGCTCGCCGCCGACGCGCTCCGCGCGGGCACGCTGGTGGCCCCGTTCAGGGAACGGGCGACGACCGGAATCGGCTACTACCTCGTCACCTCCGCCACCCGCCGCGAGCCGAAGACGGTGCGGGACTTCAAGGCGTGGATACGGGAGGAGATCAGGGAGACGGAGGCGATGTTCGGGGCCGCACCAGTTGCCGGGGCGAAGGATTGACGGCATGCTTGTTCAGGCATATCTGAGGAGGTCCGTACCGTGAGGCTTGGGCGGAGCACTGCCCGACCGAAGCCGGTGCGATGGATCGGCAACGCGCGGCAAGATCTCAAGGGCTTCCCAGAAGATGTCCAATGGAGGCTCGGGGGCGCGATCTGGGATGCTCAGCGTGGTCTCAAGGCAGCCTTCGCCAAGCCCTTGAAGGGCTTCGGCGGCGCCGGCGTCCTTGAGATCGTGGATGACTTCGATGGAGAAACCTATCGTGCGGTCTACACAGTGAGGTTTTCTGGCGTGGTCTATGTGCTCCACGCATTCCAGAAGAAGGCGAAGCACGGAATTGCCACGCCTCGAGCCGAATTGGCGCTCATCGACCAGAGGCTCAAGCGAGCCAAAGAGGACTACGAACAATGGCTAGAAAGCAAAGCCGCATCGACCCGGACTCCTGGAAGGAAATCCCCGTGACCGAAGGAAGCGGCAACGTGTTCGCCGACCTTGGGTTTGCCGATCCGGAAGACGCGCTGACCAAGGTTCAACTCGCCAGCCACATACGCCAGGTCGTCAAGCGGCGTCGGTTGACCCAGGCCGCCGCGGCCACGCTCATGGGCATCGACCAGCCGAAGGTCTCGGCCCTTCTCAACGGACGCCTTGCCAACTTCTCCAGCGAGCGGCTGATGCGGCTGCTCACGGCGCTCGGTCAGGACGTGGAGATCACCGTCAGGGCGACCCCGCGCGGCCGGGCGCAGGGGCAGGTGCGGGTGATGGGGACAGCGGCACCCTGATTGCCGGCCAGAGTATCACCGACGCCTGGCCGACGCTCGCCGCCGACGCGCTTCGTTCGGGCGCGCTGATTTGCGCCGTTCAAGGAGCGGGTGGCGACGGGGATCGGCTACTTCCTCGACACCTCCGCCACCCGCCGCGAGACGAAGACGGTGCGGACTTCACGGCGTGGATACGGGACGAGATCAGGGAAACGGAGGCGATGTTCGGGGGTAGGGCGGCTGAGTACAACGCCGTATTCAACCGCTCCGCCCGTCATGGCCGGGCTTGTCCCGGCCATCCAAGTCTTGCTCGCGAACACGAGCACGGCTGCACCCAGTTTTCAGATGCGGTGTTCGCGTGGATGGCCGGGACAAGCCCGGCCATGACGGTGGTGCCGGACGCGGAGCCCATCGCAAGAACGTGAATGGAAGCGACCGGTTACGTTCTACCCACGTTTCAAACTCACGTTGGGATCGAATGGGAACGCGGCCACGACACGATACTCGGGATAGTGCCCGGCAGTGTCCGGTGACTTGAGGAGCAGCAAGGCGCCATCCACCTCGACACTGGTCTCTGTAAGATCGTCGCTTTCAACCGGCGACATGTGGCGCGCGCCGCAATGCGGACAGTCGTCGTCGCACTGGCACGACCACTCGTCTGTCCATTCACTCCCACACCGAGCGCACTCATAATGGTTTCGATACCAAGCCATGGCGCGGCACCATTTCTCCAGCGGCGGCCCATTTCGCGTTCAGGACTGGCGCAGGCGATAGGACCCGCGTGACACGAACTCAAGATACCCGTGATCGCGCAGGACTTGAAGCTGCTGGCGAATCTTCTCGCGAACGTGCCGATTGTTGGGATAGAGCAAGCTCAGCCGAGGCTCAAAGGCATACACGTCCTGCAGTCCAAATTCCTGTCGTCCGATCAAGTCGACGCACTTCATGACTTCTATCAACCAGCCTCTTGCCTCTTCGCCTTCTTGGCGGAGGAAGAGCAGGCGACGCCACTGAGCGAGCACGGCCTCCTTTGGCTGCTCCTCCCCATTCCTGACAAGGAATATCTTCCCCGACGCCGGTATCTCATTGAGGAGGATATTGCAGCCAATCCAGCCTGCGCGTCGGGCAGTCGCTGCGAGCGGCTTTCGCTCCTCGATGATCTCGCGAACAAAGAACTGCTTCGGCACCAGGACGACATTCGTCACAGATAGCCGCGCCAGATCATAGTTAAGGAGCAAGAGGTTCGGGTTGTTACTCGCTGCCAGTCGCTCGCACATCGTCCTGAACGCGCCGTCGAGCACCTTGGGACCGAAGGCCTTCTTCTGGCTCTTGAGTTCGTACTCCTCGGAGCATGCGCTACAGAAGAAATCGGCGACGGGGCTGTTGGCCACAAACTGGGTGATGCTCGCGGCGCCGCAGTTTGGGCAATAGAGCCAATCGCGAACCCATCTCTCAGTCCAGGATCGCGCGCTCTGCGAACCGCTATCGTAGGCCGCCTGCGATTCCTCGAATCCGAGTTTCATGGCGGACGAGCCTGCGGGCTGTGACTGAAGATGTCGTTAAGGTCCGCAAGGACGGCGGGTCGAACGGGCGCGGCGTCGGCTTCTATTTTCGCAACGTCACCGAGATCTGCCTGTTCGGGGTGCGCGGGCCGAATGCGCGCACGCTTCAACCGGGGCGGAGCCAGGTGAACATGATCGAATCGCGGAAGCGCGAGCACAGCCGGAAGCCGGACGAGCAGTACGCGATCATCGAGACGTGCTCGCCGGGGCCGTCTCTCGAACTGTTCGCGCGCGGCGAGCGGCCGGGGTGGACGGTGTGGGGGAACCAGGCGGAAAAGAGCTACGCGCCGACCTGGGACACCTACGCATACAATTCTGCGGTGCCGGCGGAGTGAACCGAAGGGCGCGTCGGCCGGTGGCGCAGCCCACCGGGCGAGGTCGAGACATTCATCGCGGCAAGACGGCGGGTTATCCCCGGATCAAGATCCGGGGCAACCCGCCCTGCGTTTCTCACACGAGAACGCGGGCACGGCGCAACCAGACTTCAGATGAGGTGTTCGCGTGGATGGCCGGGACAAGCCGGGCCATGACGGTAATGGGGGGGTTCGCAGAGCCACGGCCAGGACGATGTCCGTGGTGAACCGCCCCTGCGCAAGGCGATCAGCCCCGCGAAGCCTCGTCGCGGCCGAAGGGGAGGTCGGCGAGCTCGCGCTGGCTCATGCCGCGGAGCGCGGGGTGCGACAGCGGGTCGGAAATGTAGCGCGCCTCGGTGAACAGGCGGCGCGAAGCGCCGGCGCGGCGGTAACGGTTCAGGATGCCCCGAAACATGATGCAGTCTCCTTTTTCTTGATCTTCATGTCGGCCTTCCGGCCGGGATCGACAATGGCCGCGACGGCGGGTCTGCCATGGGCAGGGCGCATGGCGGGCGGTCGCGGCGCTCCGCATCAGCGAGCCCCTCCCCCGCGCCTTCGGCGCCACCTCTCCCACGAGGGAAGAGGTGGCCCGGCTCCCGCCGGCTCATCATCGTGGGACGCATTGCCAAAGAGTTACACTCCGCTAACCGGCGGCGGGGTATCCCTCTTCCCGGGGGACCACCGTTCATGCGCCTTGCCGTTCTCGCCGACATCCATGGCAACCTGCCCGCGCTCGAAGCCGTGCTCGACGATCTCGCGCGGCGGCAGGTCAACGGCATCGTCAATCTCGGCGATTGCGCCTCGGGGCCGCTCTGGCCGCGCGAGACGCTGGCCGGGCTGATCGCGCTTCGCTGGCCGACCGTGCGCGGCAACCACGACCGCATCCTCGGCCGCGACCGGCCCGAGACGATGGGCGCCTCGGACCGCTTCGCCTTCGAGGAGACGGAGTCGCAGCAGCGGACGTGGCTGGCGCTGCTGCCGCCGGCGCTCGACCTCGGCAATGGCATCGTCGCCTTCCACGGCCGCCCCGGCGACGACGAGGCGTATCTCCTCGAGGACATCGCCGGCGACGGCCTCGTGCCGGCGCATCCGGAGACCGTGGCGTCGCGGCTCGCCGGCGTCGACGCGCCCGTCATCCTCACCGCCCACAGCCACCTGCCCTCGATGCTCACGCTTCCCGACGGGCGGCTGGTGCTCAACCCGGGCAGCGTCGGCCTCCCCGCCTATGACGACCCGGAAGAGCCGGCCCACGTCTCGGAATCGGGCTCGCCGCACGCGCGCTACGCCATCCTCGGCTTCTCCGGCGGCGTGGTGACCGGCGTCGACCAGATCGCGCTCGCCTACGACCATGAGGCGGCGGCGCGACGCGCGACGTCGAACGGCCGGCGCGAATGGGCCTATGCGCTTCGCACAGGGCGGATGCCGGACGGCTGAGCGCGGCGCGGCTGCCTCCGTAGAGGCCCTCACCGGAGAAGACCCGAAGTGACGGCCGCCATCGCGTGCGCCTAAATCCACGTCGTGGACCAAGCGCCAAAGACGATGGAGGCTATGATGAGATACCTCGGAAACCGGAACGACCGGGGACTGGCCGGCGGCCTCGGCCTGATGGCCGGAGCGGCGGCCGTGATCGCGGCAACCAGCGCGCCCTTCGGCGGCTTCGGCCTCTTCTTCGACGGCGGCGCCTCGGCGAGCGATGCGCCGCTTGCCCACTCCATCCACGCGACGATGCCGGCGACGATCGTCATGGCGCCGACCGACCTCCCCCCGACGGTGGCGGGACGGGGCGCCCAGACCGTCCGCGTCGTCCTCGACACGATCGAGCGCGTCGCCGATCTCGCCGACGGCGCCACCTACCGCTACTGGACCTTCAACGGCCAGGTGCCCGGGCCCTTCGTGCGGGTGCGGGTCGGCGACACCGTCGAGGTGACGCTCAGGAACCACGAAGACAGCTGGATGCAGCACAATGTCGACTTCCACGCCGTGACCGGACCTGGCGGCGGCGGCGTTGCCACGGTGGCCGATCCCGGCACCGAAAAGGGCTTCACCTTCAAGGCGCTCAACCCCGGGCTCTACGTCTATCACTGCGCGGTGCCGATGGCCGCCCAGCACATCGCGAACGGCATGTACGGGCTGATCCTGGTCGAGCCAGAGGGCGGGCTGCCGCCGGTCGATCACGAGTTCTACGTGATGCAGGGCGAGCTCTACACCGAGGAAGCGTTCGGGGCGAAGGGCGAGCTGACCGAGAGCTACGACAAGCTCCTCAACGAGATGCCGGAATATTACGTCTTCAATGGCGCGGCCAACGCGCTCTCCGGCGACAATGCGCTCCATGCCAAGGTCGGCGAGACGGTCCGGATCTACTTCGGCGTCGGCGGCCCGAACAAGACCTCGAGCTTCCATGTCATCGGCGAGATCTTCGACAACGCCTACCAGCTCGCCTCGCTGACCAGCCCGCCGCTGACCGACGTCCAGACCATCACCGTGCCGCCGGGCGGCGCCGCGGCCGTCGACTTCAAGGTCGAGGTGCCCGGCACCTACATGCTCGTCGACCATGCGCTGTCGCGGGGCGCCCGCGGCCTGGTCGGCCAGCTGGTGGTCGAGGGCGAGGAGAACCCGGAAATCTTCAGGGCCCACCAGGAAATGGGTGAGATGAACGGCGAGACGCACTGACCGCCCGACCCGGGCGCAAGCGCCGGACCCATGAGGACCCCACCGGCAATCCCGTGAAACAACGGAGCCTGGGTGTCCGACATGGAGCCCCGGCTCCCGCGGGGCTCAATCGTCAAACTCGTCCGCGATCAGGCGCCGCCGATCAGGTCGACCGCCGTCCAGATCGCCAGCACCCAGAGGCCGAGGCAGACGACCGCGGCAACGGGGATCACAGCCGAAAAGAGACCGGTCCGGGGGTAATCACGCTCGTCCTCCTCGATCCCGATCAAGTCGTGATACGGGACGGCTGGAACGCGCATGACACCTCCCGGAGCCGGGTTGTTCGGAGTGCTCAGTACTGGGCCTGTGCCGAAAGCCGCCGGAATACCGGTGGCACCACGACACCCGTCACCCATCAGGTCCGCAAGGGATTCGTACCGTCGGCAGCGTCTGCCAACCATCCCCCCAAATGAGGGGGGTGTGGTCTCAGGTCTTTGGCGGTGCAGCGCGCGCGGCGATCATGCGGCAAGCGGGCGCCGGTCGGCGACGAGTTGCACCTTTCGGGCGGCGTCGCCGAGTTTCTCCCTGACGCGGCCGAGAATCGACCGCGAAACCGGGAACGAGCCGAGATAGACCGGGCGGGCGAAGCGGTGGGTGATGCCGAGGATCTCGACTTCGCAGCCGATGCGCCGGTAGAGCCGGTACATGGATGCGTCGAAATTGCCGAGGATCGATTCGATACCCGACCGAAGACCGATTTCTCCGAGACCGGCAAACAGGATTCCCGACGCGAAGACCATCTCCTCCCGGCTGCCATTGCCGAGCAGGCTCTCGTCGAGACAGAAGCGCGTGCACTCCCAGATCGTCGGCGAGATCAACTGCGTGGCGTCCGGAAGGGTGTCGGCGAAGAAGTCGGCGAGCAGCGTCGGGCCCGTGGTGGGCAGGAGGCGAAGGCTTCCCTTGACCGTCCTCTGCGCTTCGTCGGTGTAGATCAGGTAGACCGGCCCTTCGTCATCGTAGCGGTCGCGCTCCTTCCCGTCCGTGACGACGACGTCCCATTTCAGCCTTTCGGCGAACACCCTGGCCCTCAGCCGGAACATTTCATCGAGCAGGTGGCGATGCTCGTGGAAATTTGCTTCTTCGACGACGACAAGCATCTCAACGCGCTCCCATCCAAAATGGGCCGCTCAGGTCGGCTGACGAAGGATTCCCTAACTCAGGCTACGACTTGAAAGGGCCACTTCGGCCAATTTCGTAGGCCGCTCGAGTCGGCGCAAGGCCGATGACCGGATGGCGTCAACGGCGCGTCAACCGATTCATTCAAGTTCGATCAAAGCACGAGGAGGCCGAGTTTCATGGCCTTGGTGACCGCCTGCGCCGAGGTCACGCAATCGAGCTTGAACCGCGCCGACTTGAGGTAGTCGCGCGCGGTGTGCGGCGAGATGCCGAGAATGATGGCGATATCGCCGGCGTCCTTGCCGATCGCCGTCAGCCGCAGGCATTCGAGCTCGCGATCCGTCAGGTGCGGATGATCTTCGCCGAACACCTCGCTGATGACGCGGTGGTGGACGCGATTGGCGATCGCGATCACCTGGTCGAGGTGCTTCTCGCGGAACGCGGCCCATTCCTCGGCGGAGCGGGTGAAGGAGATGGAGAACAGGCCGCGGTGGCCCTGCTTGCTCCGCACGGGAATCGACAACCCATGCGGACCGACCCCGTGGGCCAGCGCGTCGAGAAGGAAGGCCCCCTGCGCCTCGCTCTCGACCTTGAGCTCGCTCCAATCGAAGGGCAGGCTCCGGCTGAACCCCTCCTTGAGCACCGGGTCGAGATCGACGTAGTTCATCGTCAGGTACTGCTTGATCCACGACGCCGGATAGGTGAGCCGGATATACGGATCGATCGACGGACTGACCCCCAGCTTGGACGAATGGTAGACGAGGTGATCCACGCCGAGGAGATCGCGGAGCCGGGTGATCGTCGTCTCGACATCCGCCGTGTCGTCGATGATCGAGTACGCTTGCAGGAGCAGCGGGTCGCGCGGCTCGCCCGTGGTCATGTCGCCAAACCCCAACCGCGCCGCGAAAGGCGCCAATGAACCAACGCTTTCAACGAATTGCCGGACCCGGCGGGGCACTCCCATCACGCCCGCGGCGAGATCCGAACCGCGCCAGCCTAGTCGTCGGCTTGGGCCCTAGCAAATCGAATTGTCACAAACTCAGGCAGCGAAATGGCCGTTTCCCGCCATGATTGCGCGGTTGTGGCAGGGTCCGCTACCTGACGATGCACGGGCGCCGGAGCCGGAGCGCGTGGGGCGGCGGTTGAGCCCTTCATTCGCGTCCGCAACTGCGCGACACTCATCCCGACCCCCCGGGGAGGGCGGTCGGTGGGAGGCAGCGGCATGATCCGCTCGTGGTCGATCGGCGACATCCGTGTGACGCGCCTTGTCGAGTATTACGGCCCGACCCACGACCCGGCGACGACGTTCCCGGCATTCGACCGGGCGCGATTCGACCGGCAGGTCGCGAGCCTGGCGCCGGGGGACTATGTTCCCGGGATCGACCGGCTGGTCATCGCCGTCCAGATCTGGATCGTCTTCGCCGGCTCGACCGTGATCCTCGTCGACACCGGCGTCGGCAATCACAAGCCGCGGCCGGCAGCGCGGATGAACCGGCTCAACACGCTCGCGCCGCTCTGGCTTGCGGCCGCTGGCGTCGCGCCCGAGGCGGTGACGCACGTCGTCATGACCCACCTCCACAACGACCATATGGGATGGAATACGGTCCTCGAGGACGGCGCCTTCGTGCCGGCTTTCCCGAATGCGCAGTACCTCGTCCCCAAGGAGGACTTCGTCTACTTCAAGGACCTGCTCGACAGCGGCATGGCGCCCGATCCCTCGCTCGAGGACAGCCTGCTGCCGGTGTTCGAATCGGGCCTCGTGCGCTTCGTCGACCGCCAGCCCACGATCGCCGGCGTACTGCGCGTCGAGCGGGCCGCAGGCCATACGCCCGGCCACACGACGTACTGGATCGAATCGAACGGGATGCGTGGCGTGTTCAGCGGCGATGTGTTCCATCACCCGATCCAGATCTACGAGCCGGACTGGAACACCAGCTTCTGCATCGCGCCGCGCGCGGCGCGGCAGGTGGGCCACGCCCTCCTCGCCCGCGCCGCCGAGACCGGCGCCCTGGTGATGCCCTGCCACTTTCCCCCGCCAGGGGCCGGCTATGTCCGCCGCGACGGAGACGGTTACCGCTTCGAGCCGGCGGCGTGACGGATTGGCGGATCGCTTCTTGCGCTGAACCGTCCAGCAGGGAGAATACGGCGAGTGAGTTCGGTCGTATTGTTTGAGATATCCAGGCTGTAACTCATGTCTCTTGACGGTAATTCTCCAAGGCTAGAATTATAAATGGATTGTATACATATAGCGGCCGGCCGTCATTCTCTCTACTCAAGAGTGCGATATCCATCCGCTCGCGTTCACGATTGCGCGAAATGTCGCCGGATTCACTGATCGTTGTGAACTCGATTACAACCGAGCTCGTCCGAGATGCTATCCTTCTGCGCATGGAGTGGCTGATCCAACAGCCGCGAAAGCGACGAGGAGGATGTAATGGTAGACACACCCGCAATCTGGAAACCGGAGCATCAGGTCAACCTGACCGACGCCTTCAACCAGAACAACCCCGCCGTCATCAGCATCGGCAACGGCCGCTATCTTGTGGCCTGGGTCGAGCAGGCCGGCGGCCCGATCTCCACGACGAACGGGACCGACATCGTCGGCCAGATCTTCGATGCTCTCGGCAACCCGGTCGGCGCCGAGTTCCAGCTCAACCAGAGTTTCTTCGGCGACAACGAACTGGACGTGGCGCTCGCCGGCAAGCTCGGCGGTGGCTTCGTCATGGTCTATGTCGACGACGGCGGCAACGATGGGATCCGCATCGAGCACTACGACCTCGATGGCGTCAAGATCGCCGGGCCAACCGCGATCCTCGCGAGCGGCGGCGCGGACAATCTCGACGCGCCGCAAGTCGCCATGGGCGCGAACGGGAGCCACCTCGTCGTCTATGAGCGCGATCACGGCGGCGGCGACGTGGACATCGTCGGCAAGTTCGTCAATCCCGACGGCAGCCTGGGCGCCGAGTTCCTCATCCATGCCGATAGCGAGAACAACCTCGAGCCGACCGTCGCTGCGCTGTCCAACGGCAACTTCGTCGTCTCTTACGAGAATGAGTGGGGGGTCGGGGCAAACACGCATGTCGATTTCAGGATCATCACGCCCGGCGTACCCCCCACGGTCGGACCGAATACATTCGTGGACCTGAACGTCAGCACGACCGATCAGGACGACCCGAAGGTCGCAGCGCTGGAGGGTGGCGGTTTCGTCATCGTCTACAATGACAATGCGGCCGGGAGCGACGAGATCCGCGCCGCGATTTACGACAACAACGGCGCCGTCGTGAAGGCAGCCTTCACGGTGAACGGGAACCTGCCCGGCACCCAGGATGACGCGACGGTCGCCGCGCTTCCCGACGGCGGCTTCGTCGTCGTCTGGGACGACGCCAACTTCGGCCTTCTCAGGGGACAGCGCTTCGACTCCGCCGGCAACGAGGTCGGGACGGAGTTCACCGCGGGGACCATCGGCAGCGAAGACGATCCCGTCATCACCGTCCTGGACGACGGGCGGTTCTTCGTCGGCTACGAGCAACTTACCGGAGACAATGACGCCTGGGGAACGATCTTCGATCCCCGCGAGAAGACCATCACCGGCACCGGCGAGGACGACCTCCTCACCGCCTTCGCCGAGGGCGGCACCGTCAAGGGCAAGGGCGGCGACGACATGCTCCTTGGCTCCGGCTTCGGCGACACCCTGATCGGCGGCGGCGGTTCGGACTACCTCGTCGGGATGGACGGCAACGACGACCTCAAGGGCGGCAAGGGTCAGGACTTCTTCGTCTTCGCCGCTGCGCTCGACAAGAACAATAACGTCGATACCATCAAGGACTTCCGGAAGAAGCAGAAGGACAAGATCCTTCTCCTCGACGACATCTTCCCGGCGGTCGGGGAGAAGCTGGATAAAGGCGAGCTCTACTTCGGCAACAATGCAAAGAATGGCGGCGACCACATCATCGTCAAGGTCCAGGCGAGCAAGAACAAGGCGACGCTGTTCTACGACGAGGATGGCGCCGGCGGGACCGGCAAGGTCAAGTTCGCCGTGCTCGAATACAAGGGCAACCTCGACCTCAACCACAAGAGCTTCAAGGTCATCGAGGACCTCGACCTTTGAGACCACCGGGAGTCGCTGCTGGCGACTGGGGCGCGCCAGCGGCCTGATGTGAGGAGCGACCGGCGCAGCAATTGCGCCGGTCGTTTCCGTCGCGGTCCGCTCGCCGGGCGACAGGCGAATCTCGGGAAGACACCTCGCTCCGACCGTTCACGTCCCCGGGCGCCCTCCCGATCCGCCGCCTCATTCCTGGCCGACGTGTGACAAGGCTCACTGACGCGGGCGGCGACTTGGGGCACCTACAACGGTGGTGGCTGTCAATTGCCGCTCGATGCGGCCCAAGGAGAAGATCATGGCAATCGTTACCGGCACTTCGAACAACGATATCATCACTTCGAGTTCCAGCCTCGGGGTGGTTAACGACACGACAAACGGCTCAGACACTGCCTATGGGCTCGGTGGGAATGACATCATCAAAGGCCTTGGTGGGATCGACTACCTTTATGGCGGCAATGGCAACGATCGCCTGACCGGAGGGGACGGGCTTGGAGCCGCCGACGGCAATGACATGCTGGAAGGCGGCCTCGGCAACGACTCGATGATCGGTGAGGGTGGAAATGACCGTCTGTATGGCGGGGACGGCAACGACGCGCTACGCGGCGACGATGGCAACGACAAGCTGTACGGCGGCGAGGGAATAGACCGGCTCGAAGGCAGTGCCGGCGACGACGCCCTTTACGGCGGGGAGGGCAATGACGCGGGCACGTTTACCGCGCCCGATGCCTTGGGCGCCTCCGAGGACTACGATGGCGGTTTGTACGGCGGGGCCGGCAACGACTACATGGACGGCGGCGCTGGCGACGACACCATGCAAGGCGGCGCCGACAACGACGAGATGTATGGCGGCAGCGGCAACGACTACATGCTGGGCGACGACAACGACGCCCAGGCCGGCAACGACGTGATGCACGGCGGCCAGGGCGACGACGACATGGACGGCGGCACCGGCGACGACGTCATGAGCGGCGGATCCGGCGCCGACGAGATGCAGGGCGGCGACGGCAATGACGAGATGTCCGGCGGCGGCGGCGACGACGCGATGAACGGCGATGCCGGCGACGACCTGATGGCGGGCGGCTTCGGCAACGACACCATGAACGGCGGCGACGGCAACGACGAGATGTCTGGCGGCGCCGGCGACGACATCATGAACGGCGACGCCGGGATTGACGTCCTTAGCGGTGGCACCGGCGACGATACGCTCAGCGGCGGCCTCGGCATCGACGACCTGTGGGGCGGGAAAGGCGAGGACAACTTCCTGTTCAATGTGGCCGTCGGCAAGCTGAATGCGGACACGATCGGCGACTTCAAGCACAACGTGGACGAATTCCACCTCGACGCCGCCATCTTCTCAGCGATCGGCCCGACGCTCAGCAAGAAGGAATTCTACATCGGCAAGAAGGCCAAGAACGGTGGCGATCACATCATCTACAACGAGAAGAACGGCAAGGTCTTCTACGACGCGGATGGCAAGGGCGGCGACAAGCAGCAGCTCTTCGCCCAGCTCGAAAAGGGGACCGAGCTGTCCCACACCGACTTCCTGATCGTCTAGTCAGGACAGCCTTCAGGCAAGACCCGGGGGCCGGCGCAGGGATGCGCCGGCCCCTGACTTTTCGCGGGCTATGGCGACGGCGATTCCGCCCCGCTTGCCGCCAGCGCCTTTTCGGCGTGGGCATCGACGGCGCCGTCGAGCTTGAGGCGGAGCGGCCGTGTCCGCCCGTCCTTGTATTCCCGCTTGGCGTAGAGCGTCTTGTTGCCGCGCCCGCGAATCCGCAATTCATCGAGAAGCACGCGGTGCGCCTCGGGCGTGTCCGCCGACCACGCATTGAGGATGATGCAGTCGCCGGAGTCGCCCTTGACCATCGCGGCAGTTGGACTGCCGGTGATCCAGGCCTCCGCCTCGTCGCGCGTGCCGAGCGCCCAGCCGCAGAAGCCGACGATCTTCCGGTCGGCGGCGATGAAGAAATAGTGGCCGCGCCGGATCTGGCCGGTGAGGATGCGCGACCAGTGGCCGAAGGGAAGGCGGGCAAAGGCCGGCTTGGTCATCAGGTGCTCGACGGCCAGGCCGAGGGCCGCCGCCCTGTTGTCGAACACGACCGTTTTCAATCCCAGACGTTCGACCATTGCCCACCGCTCCGGCGTCACGCATCCATGGTGTCAACGACTTGCCAATACGGCCGTCAAAGATCAAGGTGCGCAACGCGCCATTCTGACGTATGACACCCCCGATCCGAGTCATCAGAGAAGCTGCTGGAAGCCGCGTCGTGAGGAATTAGGTCAATGGATACCCTGGCTAAAGTTCAGGAAGTCATCGCGGAGCAGATGAAGCGCCCGCTCAGCGAAGTCACGCCCGACTCGCGGCTCGAGGACCTGGGCGATTCCCTCGATTTGATCGAGGTGATTTACGCCCTCGAGGTCGCATTCAAGGTCGACATTCCGCTGAATTCCAAGGAACTCGAAGAGAAGCTGGAGACCGTCAGCGACGTCGGCAAGATCATCGACCGCCTGATTGCCGAGAGGGATGCGGCTTGAAGCGGGTTGCGGTCACCGGTCTCGGCGTCGTCTCTCCCGTCGGAAGCACAATCGAAGCCTTCTGGTCAGCCCTGGTCGACGGGCGAACCGGCATCGGCCCCATCGAGGCCGGCCGGAAAGACATGTTCCGGACCAGAATCGCCGCCGAGGTCCGCGACTTCAAGGCGGATGCCCATTTCACGTCGCGGCGCGCCGCCTTCATGGACCGCTTCTCGGCCATGGCGGTGGTTGCGGCGCGCGCTGCCGTGGCGGATGCAGGACTTGTCTTCGACGGGGCGCTGGCGCTGAAGACGGCCACGATCATCGGCACCGGCGTGGGCGGGATCGTCACGCTCGACGATTCCTACTGGCGGGTCTACCACGACGGCGGCAAGCCGCATCCCTTCACGGTGCCGAAGATGATGCCGAACGCGGCCGCGTCGCAGGTGTCGATCGACCTCGGCCTCAAGGGGCCGGCCTTCGGCGTGGTTTCGGCCTGCGCCTCCGGCACGCACGCCGTCGGGCTTGCGTTCCAGATGATCCGCTCGGGCATGACCGAGGTCGCCCTCTGCGGCGGTACGGAAGCGTCGATCACCACCGGGCCGCTCCTCGCCTGGGAGGCGCTTCGGGTGGCGAGCGACGACATGTGCCGGCCATTCTCGAAGAACCGTTCCGGACTGGTGATCGGCGAAGGCGCGGCGGTGCTGACGCTCGAGGACTGGGACCACGCCACGGCGCGCGGCGCACCGATCCTCGCCGAGGTGCTCGGCTTCGGGATGAGCGCGGATGCGGGCGACCCGGTGGCCCCGGACCGCGACGGCGCCGAGCGCGCCATGCGCGCGGCGCTGGAGGACGCACGGGCCAATCCCGGCGACATCGCCTACATCAACGCCCATGGCACCGCGACGGTGCTCAACGACGCCACCGAGACGCAGGCGATACGCGGCGTGTTCGGCGCGCATGCCGACCGGCTCGCGATCTCCTCGAACAAGGGCGTGCTGGGCCACAGCCTGGGCGCGGCAGGGGCCCTGGAGGCGGTGGCGACCGTGCTCACGCTCAAGACGCAGGTCGCCCCGCCGACGGCCAACTACCAGGAGCCGGACCCGGCCTGCGACCTCGACGTCATCCCCAATGTCGCCCGCGACATGAAGATCGACATGGCGATGTCGAACTCCTTCGCCTTCGGGGGGCTCAACGCCGTCGTGGTGATGGGGCAGGCCTGAAGCCTGGCGGTGTCGCGCGGGGCCGCCGCCTTGCGCGCATGGCGAATCGCGGAGGCTCGATTTTCGAAGCGACTGCAAGCCGATAGACCATCAAGAACACAAATCCGTCGGGGGAAGACAATGACGATCACACTCAAGGATATCACGCTGCCCGCGTTCGGCGTGCCGACGGAACGGCCGGAGCTCTCGCCGGCGCTCTACGCCGCGCGCCTCGACCGGTTGCGGCAGCGCGCCCGCGACGCCGGCCTCTCCGCGCTCGTCGTCTATGCCGACCGCGAGCACTGCGCCAACATGGCGTATCTCCTCGACTTCGACCCGCGCTTCGAGGAAGCGCTCCTGATCCTCGCCGAGGGACGGAGGCCGATGGTGATGACCGGCCCGGAGAACATGGCGCGCGCGGCCGCGAGCAAAGTCGAGGTCGACGCCGTCCTGTACCCGCCCTTCGGGCTGCTCGGCCAGGATCGGAGCGCGACCCGGCCGCTCGACGACATCCTCCGCGAGGCCGGGATCGCCGCCGGCGCCGTGGTCGGCATGGCCGGCTGGAAATACTATGGCCGCGAGGAGAGCACCGAGCCCGAAACGTGGATCGAGGCGCCGTCCTTCGTCGTCGATGCGCTTCGCGCCATCGCCGGCCCGGGCGGCCGGGTGGTCAACGCGACCGCGCTCTTCATGCACCCCTCGACCGGCATGCGGTCGATCAACGAGATCGACCAGATCGCGCAGTTCGAATACGCCAACTGCTATACCTCGGAGGCGATCAAGCGCGTGCTCTTCGGTCTCCGCCCCGGCATGAAGGAAACGGGAGTCGTCAGCGAATTGATGCGGCCGACCGGCGCGCCGCTCAACTGCCACATCATGTTCAACACCGGTCCCGACGCCCGCTTCGGCCTCAACAGCCCACGCGACCGCGCGATCGCGGAGGGCGAATACGTGACCATGGCCTACGGCACCTGGGGCGCCCTCACCTGCCGCGCGGGCTGGCTCGCGGCCGACGCGGGCGACCTGCCGGACGGCGTGCGCGACTACGCCGAAAGGCTCGCCGGTCCCTATTTCGCAACCGTCGCCGCCTGGTACGACACGATCGGCATCGGCGTCACCGGCGGCGAGATCGACGCCGTGGTGAAGCGCACCGCGGAGCCGCACTTCCGCCCCTTCCTCAACCCCGGCCACCTCATCCATATCGACGAGTGGCTGAGCACGCCGATCTACCCCGGCAGCACCGAGCGGCTGGCGTCGGGCCAGGCGATCCAGTGCGACATCATCCCGAGCGGGGTCGGCGACTATTTCAGCTCGAACATCGAGGAAGGCGTCGTGCTCCTCGACGACGCGGGCCGCGCGGCCTTCCGCGAGCGCCACCCCGGGGCCTGGTCGCGGATCGAGGCGCGCCGCGCCTTCATGGCCGACACGATCGGCATCCGTCTCAAGCCCGAGATCCTGCCGCTCAGCAACATTCCGACCTACCTCCCCCCGTTCCTCCTGACGCCGGGCCGGGCCTTCACGCGAGGCTGACCGGAGCGGAGGGCGAGAGATCCGCGGGCGCCCGGAACCAATTCCGGGTCGCTACGTTTCCCTCGCATCGGGTCAATCGACCGGAGGGCATGGACATGCTGTATTGGGCGCTGATTTTTCTTCTCATCGCAGTCGTTGCCGGAGCTCTCGGCTTTGGCGGCATTGCCGGCGCAAGCGCCGGGATCGCGCAGATTCTCTTCGTGGTCTTCCTGGTGCTGCTGATCGGCTCGCTGATCATGTACTTCATGCGGCGGGCATAGCGATCGCGCGTGGCGGCCCGTAGATCGGGCCGCCGTCGAAACCGGCTTTTGTTCCTTCTATGTTCTGGTATGCTCAGCGCTTGACCGCGGTGAGCAAGATCGATGACGCAACGTTCGGGTAGCGCCGACCTGCCGCTCCATGGCGGCCGCGTACCACGCTGGCTAGGCGACCGGATGACCCGGCTCGGGGCCGTCATCTGTGAGGCCGTGGTTCAGGACTACGGGCGCGACGAGCTGCTACGCCGCCTCGCCCACCCGTTCTGGTTCCAGTCGTTCGGCGCGGTGATGGGGATGGACTGGCACTCCTCCGGCATCACCACCAGCGTCATCGGCGCGCTGAAGCGGGGCCTCCAGCCCCTGTCGAAGGAGCTCGGCCTTCACGTCTGCGGCGGTCGTGGCCGGCACTCGCGCGCGACGCCGGGCGAACTGGTCGCGATCGGCGAGCGCGTCGGCTTCGACGGCGCAGCCCTTTCTCGGGCGAGCCGGCTCGTCGCCAAGGTCGACAGCGCCGCGGTGCAGGACGGCTTCCAGCTCTATCTCCACGGCTTCATCGTTGCCGACGACGGCAAGTGGGTCGTCGTCCAGCAGGGCATGAAGGACGCGACCGCCACCGCGCGGCGTTATCACTGGCTGTCGGAGGGCCTCGGCAGCTTCGTCGAGGCGCCGCACGCGGCGATCGACGGCCCCGCGCAGGGTCGCATCGTCAACCTGACCGACCGCCGCGCAGCGCCTTCGCGCCGGGCGCAGCTCGACCTGCTCGCCACGCTCGGTCCGGACGGCATCGTCCGCGAGCTTGCGGCGCTCGACCCGCAGCGTGAAGCGCCGGCCAACTCCGATCAGCCGCTCCTCCCGCACCTCGTCATGCCGCGCCACCACGACGTCCGGTCGGGCGACGTCGTGCTCCGCCGCCTGCACGGCACGCTCGCCGCGGCGGCCGACCGCGCGCCCTCGGATTTCGCCGACCTGTTGCTCGTCCCCGGCGTCGGCGCGCGCGCCGTCAAGTCGCTCGCCATGGTCGCCGAGGTGGTGCATGGCGCGCCCTGCCGGTTCACCGACCCGGCGCGGTTCTCGCTGGCGCATGGCGGCAAGGACGGCCACCCCTTCCCGGTGCCGATCAAGGTCTACGACGAGACGATCCGCGTGCTGAGGACGGCGGTGGCGAAAGCGAAGCTCGGCGAGACGGAGGAACTCGGCGCGATCCGCCGGCTCGATGCCGAGGCGCGCCGGCTGGAACGACAGGCGACGGGTCCGTCGGTCACCGAGTTAATCGCGGAGGAACGGCGGCAGTCCCACCTCTATGGCGGCCGCACCGTCTTCGGCGAGGCGGTGGCGCCTCGGCTCAGAAATGCTCCCCCACCCGGAATGGACCGTGTCTCGTCGAAGCCGCAACCAGATAGGCCGTCGACCACCCGATCAGCAGGAAGCCGTTGATCCCCTCGAGCGCGCTGAACAGCCGCCAGCCCTCGGCCGGGAGAACATCGCCGAAGCCGACCGTCGAGAATGTCACTGTCGAGAAATAGAGCGACTCCTCGAACGTCGTGGTGACGCCGAGGGTGACGTAGGCAATGGCCCAGATCCAGACCTCGATCGTGTGGATGAAGAATAGCCCCAGGACGGCTGGAACCAGCGCCAAGGTGCGGCCAATGGCGTGACGGTGAAGACGCGACCACTCGATCACGCGCACCATGACCCAGGACAGCACGACGAGTCCGATCGTGTGAACGATCACCGTCGAGCCGATTACAAGGCTGCCGAGGACCAGATTTGCACCCACGCCGTTCGCTCTCCCGAAGTCACCCCGCAGGCAACCGACAGGCGATCGCCTATGTCGGCATTGACGTGGATCACAGAGGTAGGGAAATGCCCGGTCACCCCGCGAGTGAAGCCTTCGGAGCATACGCGGCAGGATCGACCCGCGGAGGACGGCCGGGCAGGTCGAGCGACGCAATCCGCGCCGGGGTCTCGGCGATCACCTTGCCGCGGCGGATGACGGCGAGCCGGGTCGCCTTGAGCCGGATCGCCTCGATCGGATCGGCGGCCTGGAGAAGCACCATGTCGGCATTGTTGCCGACCGTAATGCCGTAGCCGTCGAGATGCATGATCTTCGCCGGCGCCTCGGTCACCGCCTTGAAGCAGAAGCGCATGTCGTCGCGGCTGGTGAGCTGGCCGACATGGAGGCCCATGGTCGCCACCTCGAGCATGTCGCCCTGGCCGAGCGAGTACCAGGGATCCATCACGCAATCATGGCCGAAGGCGACGGGAATGCCGTGCTTCCGCAATTCCGGCACACGGGTCTGGCCGCGACGCTTGGGGTAGGTGTCGTGGCGACCCTGGATGACGATATTGATCAGCGGATTGGCGATGGCCGAAACGCCCGCTTCCGCCATCAGCGGCAGGAGCTTCGAGACGTAGTAATTGTCCATCGAGTGCATCGACGTGAGATGCGAGCCGGCGACCCGGCCGCCGAGCCCGAGGCGCTGGGTCTCATAGGTCAGCGCCTCGATGTGGCGGGAGTTCGGGTCGTCCGTCTCGTCGCAGTGGATGTCGACGAGCAGGCCGCGCTTCGCCGCGATCTCGCAGAGCGCCGTCATGCTGCGGGCGCCATCCGCCATCGTGCGCTCGAAATGCGGAATGCCGCCGACAATGTCGACGCCGAGGTCGAGCGCGCGGTCGAGGTTCTGCGCCGCGGTCGGCGAGCGGTAGTAGCCGTCCTGCGGGAAGGCGACGAGCTGCAGGTCGAGATAGGGCGCCACCGTTTTCTTGACGTCGAGAAGCGCCTCGACGGCGAGCAGGCGATCGTCGCAGACGTCGACATGAGTGCGGATCGCGAGCAGCCCCTGGCTAACGGCGAGGTCGATGTAGCGGAGCGCCCGCTCCTTCACCGCCTCGTGGGTGAGGAGCGGCTTGAGCTCGCCCCAGAGCGCAATGCCCTCGAGCAGGGTGCCGGACTGATTGAGCCGCGGCAGGCCGAGGGAGAGGGTGGCGTCCATGTGGAAATGGCAGTCGACGAAGGGCGGCGAGACGAGGCGGCCGCCAGCATCGATGATGCGCCCGGCCTCGCCGTCGATGTTGGGCTCGATCGCGACGATCTTGCCGGCGGCGCAGGCGATGTCGACGCCGGTGCGACCATCGGGGAGGGCGACGTTCTTGACGATGAGATCGATGGACATGGGTGGATTCTCGAAGATCGAAAGGGCCAACGTGGACAGAAGGGTAGTGGAGCGCCTATCTATGCCACATGGGAACGCACACTGTCGCCGAAGCGAGAGACCGCCTGCCGGAACTTATCCAACGCGCCCTGAATGGCGAGGGCGTAGTGATTACGCAGAATGGCGATCCCGTGGTGGAACTGAAGCCTGTTGAAAAGCGATCACGTCGCGTGACGCAGGCTGATGTCGATTGGGTCAAGGCCCATCGCGCTCCGCGTTTGGCCAAGACGATCGACTCGACGGCGCTTGTCCGTGAGATGCGCGACGATTCCGACCCGTGAGCGTCTATCTCGACACGAGCGTGATCATTTCTCACTTCGTGGACGACGCCAACTCGGTCCGAGCCGATACTCTGATCGCCGGTCTATCCGACGATATCATCATCAGCGACTTGTGCGCTACGGAGTCCGCCGCGGGACTAGCCCGGCTGGTGCGCATGGCCGAACTCGCTGCAGACACGGCTCAGGCAACATTCGGGATCTTCGACACCTGGACCGTCGATGTCGCGCGGCGGATCGCCCCGACCAACGCGGACTGGGTCGCCACCGAAAGGCTTCTTCGGCGGCTCGAGTTCCCGTTAAGGATGCCGGACATGCTGCACATCGTCATCGCGACGAGGGTCGGTGCAGAACTCGCAACGTTCGATGACCGCATGGGAAAGGTGGCAACCGCACTTGGACTGCCGGTGGTCGCGGCATAACGCCCTCACCGCGTGCCCTTGAACCACGGCACGAGCATCGCCCGCGGGTAGTCCGCCTTTCGCGCCACCAGCACCAGGGCGACGATGGCAAGGACATAGGGGATCATCAGGAAGATCTGGCTCGGGATGAAGGCGCCGACCTGGGTCTGGAGCCGCACCTGGAAGGCGTCGAAGGCGCCGAAGAGCAGCGCGCCCAGAAGCGCCTTGCCCGGCCGCCATGAGGCGAAGACGGTGAGGGCGATGCAGATCCAGCCGCGGCCATTGACCATGCCGAAGAAGAAGGCGTCGAAGGCCGACATGGTGAGGAACGCCCCGCCGAGGGCCATGAGCGCCGAGCCCGCGACGACGGCGCCGGTGCGGAGCGCATAGACCGACAGGCCCTGCGCGTCGACGGAGTCGGGATTGTCGCCGACGGCGCGAAGCGCGAGGCCGAGGGGGGTGCGGTAGAGGACCCAGGCGACGACGGCGACCAGGACGAAGGCGAGATACGTCAGCGCGGTCTGGCTGAACAGCGCCGGGCCGAGGAAGGGCAGGTCGGAAAGCCCAGGGATTTCAAGGGGTCGGAACGGCTCGATGCGAGGCGGCGAGGTCACGTCCGGGAGCGCCGTGCGGTAGATGAAGTAGGAGAGGCTGGTCGCGAGCAGCGTGATGCCGATGCCGGAGACGTGCTGCGACAGACCAAGAGGAACCGTGAGGACGGCGTGGACGAGGCCGAACATCGCCCCGACGAGCAGGACGACGAGCAGCGCCGGCCAGACGTCCATGCCGAGCCAGACCGCCATCCACCCCGCCATGGCGCCGGCGGTGAAGATGCCCTCGATGCCGAGATTGAGAACACCGGCGCGCTCGCAGATCAGCGCCCCGAGCACGCCAAAGATCAGCGGCGTGCCGATGCGGATCGCCGCCGCCCAGAAATTCGCCGTCAGCAGGATGTCGAGGAGGTCCATGGTCAGGGGCTCGCCGCCTGCGCCGCCCGTCCCGCCCAGCGGAGGCGGAAGCGGGTGAAGAAGCCGCCGACGAGGACGCAGAGGAGCGACAACGCCACGACGAGGTCAGCGATGTAACTTGCGACGCCGAGGCCGCGGCTCATCGAATCGGCGCCGACGAAGACGGCGGCGATGAACAGGGCCGCGGCGACGACGCCGAGCGGTGACAGGCCGGCAAGCATGGCCACGACGATGCCGGCATAGCCGAAGCCGGGCGAGAGGTCGGAGGTGAGGTAGCCCTTGAGGCCGGCCACCTCGCCGACCCCGGCAAGACCGGCCAGCGCGCCGGAGAGGAGCGCCACGCGAAGCACCGTGGCGGTGACCGGGATGCCGGCGAAGCGGGCCGCCGGCGCATTCTCCCCCACGGCGCGGATCTCCATGCCCCAGACCGTGCGCTTCATCAGCACCCAGACTGCGAGCACGGCGACGAGGCCGATGATGAGGCCGGTGTGGACGCGCATCCGCGGGATCAGGCCGGGCAGCGCCGCGGCGTCGGTGATCGGCGCCGACTGCGGCCAGCCGAGGCTCATCGGGTCCTTGAGCGGACCCTCGAGCATCATCTGGACGAAGAGCAGCATGACGAAATTGAGGAGAAGCGTCGTCACCACCTCGTCAGCGCCGAAGCGGAGCTTCAGGAACGCCGGCCCGAGGAAGAACAGCGCCCCGGCGAGCGCGCCGGCCAGAAGCACCAGCGGGATCATCACAAAGGACGGCGCGTCGATGACGCCGGTGCCGACCGCGACGGCAGCGAGCGCGCCGGCATAGAGCTGGCCCTCGCCGCCGATGTTCCAGAGCCGCGCGCGGAAGGCGACGGCTGCGGCGAGCCCGGTGAGGATCAGCGGCGTTGTCCGGGTCAGCGTCTCGGAGAAGGCGAAGAGCGAGCCGAAGGCGCCGGTGACCATGTAGCCGTAGGCGGCGATGGGGTTGGCGCCGGCGAAGGCGATGGGGATGGCGGCGAGCGCCAGCGCGGCGACGGCGGCGAGCACGGGGGCCGAGACCGCGAGAAGCGGCGACGGCGGACGCGGCTCGATGACGATCACGCCGCCTTCTCCTCGACGTGGCCCGCCATCATCATGCCGAGCGTGCCGCGGTCGATGCCGTCGGCCGGCAGGGCCTCGGAGAGCCGCCCGGCATAGATGACCGCGATGCGGTCGGAGAGCGTCATCAGCTCGTCGAGGTCCTCCGAGATGAGGAGCACGCCTGCGCCCGATTCCCGGGCCGCCAGCAGCCGCCGCTGCACCTCGGTCTGCGCGCCGATATCGAGGCCGCGGGTCGGCTGGTTGGCGAGGATGAGGCGGGGGTTCCGGTCGAGCACGCGGGCGAGGATCAGCTTCTGGATATTGCCGCCGGAGAGGAGCCGCGCCGGCGCATCGGGCCCCTGGCAGCGGACGTCGTAGTCGCGGATCGCCTTGATGGCGCGCGCGCGGAACGCAGCGAAGCGGAGGAAGCCGCCCCGCTGGAAGGCGGGCTCGCGGATCTCCTCGAGCGCCACGTTCTCGGCCACGGTCATGGCGCCGACCACACCGTCATGGTGGCGGTCCTCGGGAATGCGGGCGATGCCCATCCGGGCGAAGCTTCGCGGATCGTGGCGCGCGACCGGAGCGCCGTAGAGGCGCATCGTTCCGCCGGCGGGCTTCGCGAGCCCGGCGACAAGCGCGGCCAACGCCGCCTGGCCGTTGCCGGAGACGCCGGCGATGCCGACGATCTCACTCTCGGCGATCGCGAGCGTGGCCTCCTCCAGCGCACGGCGATGATCGCCGCCGACGCTGACCCGGTCGAGTTCGAGGAGGGCGGCCCCGGGCGCGCGTGGCGTGCGCCGGCTCACCGGCACATCGCGTCCCACCATCAACTCGGCGATCTTCCGCCGGTCGGCGGACGCGGTCGGCATTTCGCCGACCTTCTTCCCGCCGCGGAGCACGGCGATGCGGTGCGAGACGGCGAGCACTTCGCCGAGTTTGTGCGAGATGAAGATCACGGCAAGCCCCCCGGCCGCGAGCGAGCGGATGGTCGCAAACAGGCCGTCGGCCTCGGTCGGCGTCAACACCGCGGTCGGCTCGTCGAGGACGAGGATGCGGGCGTCGCGGTAGAGGGCCTTGAGGATCTCGACCCGCTGCCGTTCGCCGACCGTGAGCCGCGAGACCTGGACATCGAGGTCGACGGTGAGGCCGGAGTCGCGCATCACCGCCTCGACCTTCCGCCGCGCCGCGCCGATGCGGCGGCCGAGGCGGAAGACGGGCTCCGTGCCGAGCATGATGTTGTCGAGGCCGGTGAGATTCTCGGCGAGCGTGAAGTGCTGGTGGACCATGCCGATGCCCGCCGCGAGCGCCGCGTGAGGCGACCCCGGCGGCAGCGGTGCGAGCGCGCCATCCGGCCCGGCCACCTCCACGGCGCCCTCGTCGGCGACGTAGTGGCCGAAGAGAATGTTCATCAGCGTCGTCTTGCCGGCCCCGTTTTCGCCGAGGAGGGCGAGGATCTCGCCGCGGCGGAGTTCGAGGTCGATGGCGTCGTTGGCGACGAGCGGACCGAACCGCTTGGTGATGCCGCTGAGGCGGAGGACGAGGGGGGCGTCAGGCATGCGCCGCCTCGATCCGCGTGCGTGCGTCCTTCGAGGCTCGCCGCTTGCGCGGCGAGCACCTCAGGATGAGGGATGGGGGCAGGCTCGATGAATGGCGCAAGGGACGGGAGTGGAATTGGAGAACACAAACCTCCTCATCCTGAGGTGCCCGGTCGCTGAGCGACCGGGCCTCGAAGGACGCACCCGCGTTCATCCAGGATTGCCTACATCGTCGACTTGGGCTCCTCGTCGTCGATCTCGACGGTGAAGCTGCCGGCCTTGATCTCGGCTTCCTTGGCCTTGACCTCTTCCAGAAGCGCCGGGTCGACCAGCGTCTCGTCGGCCACGAAGGAGCCGCCACCGACGCCCATGAAGCTGTACTTGCCGTAGTCGTCGCCCTTGTAGGTGCCGTCGAGGACCGCCGCGATGGCCGTGTCGACCGAGGGCTCCATGTGCCAGAGCGCGCTCGCGAGGATGGTGCCGGGATAATCGGCGGAGGTGTCGATGACGTTGCCGATCGCCTTGATGCCCCGCTCCTTGGCGGCGTCGGAGACGCCGAAGCGCTCGGCATACATGATGTCGGCACCGGCATCGATCATGGCGAAGGCCGCCTCCTTGGCCTTGGGCGGGTCGTACCAGGAGCCGATGAAGGTGACGAGGAACTTGGCGTCCGGGTTGACCGAGAGCGCGCCGGCCATGAAGGCGTTCATCAGCCGGTTGACCTCGGGGATGGCGTATCCGCCGACCATGCCGATGACATTCGACTCGGTCGTGCCGCCGGCAACCATGCCGGTCAGGTAGCTCGGCTCATGGATGAAGTTGTCGAAGACGGAAAAGTTCGGGTCCTGGGGCTGGAAGGACGAGCCCATGACGAAGGCGACCTCGGGGTAGTCGGCCGCAACGGTGCGCGCCGCCTGCTCGACGCCGAACACCTCGCCGAAGATCAGGTCGTTGCCCTGCTCGGCATACTCGCGCATCACGCGCTCGTAGTCGGTGTTGGCGACGTTCTCCGAATAGACATAGGTGATGTCGCCGCGGTCCTTGGCGGCGTTGAGCGCCTTGTGGATTCGGCTGACCCACTGCTGCTCCACCGGCACGGTGTAGATCGCCGCGACCTTGATCGGCTTTGTCTTCTGCGCACTTGCGGGCGCGACAAAGGCCACGGCCGCCACGGCGGCCGCAGCGACTGCGAATGCAGCGCGCCGGGTAATAGAACGACCCCAGTTCGTCATGTCGACGTCTCCCTCGGTTGACAGTTCCCCGAAACCGCGCTCGCGGTCCCCGGCCCCGTCGCCAAGCAAGGACGGGACCATCATGCTGCCCAAAGCCTAGCCAGTTTGCGCGCTTGCATCAAATTGAAGCGTCGTGGTCTGTGGGGAAAAGCAAACGGACGGCTCGGCATGCGCAAGGTCACTGTCATCGGCATCGGGGCCGGCGATCCCCGGCATATGACGGTCCAGGGGATCGAGGCGCTGAACGCCGTCGATGCCGTCTTCCTCCTCGACAAGGGCGAGGAAAAGGCCGACCTCGTGCACGTTCGGGAGGCAATCTGCGCGCGTTTCCTGACAAATCCGGCCTGCCGCAGGGTCACGGCGGCGAGCCCGGCGCGCGACGCCGGCGGCGACTACCGCGTCGGAGTGGACGCCTGGCATGCCGAAAAGGCGAGCCTCTATGCGCGGCTGATCCGGGATGAACTCGGCGAGGACGAGGCCGGCGCCTTCCTGGTCTGGGGCGACCCTGCCCTTTATGACAGCACGCTCCGCATCCTCGACGCGATCAGGGAGAGCGGCGCGGTCGCCTTCGAGACGGTGGTGATTCCCGGCATCAGCGCCGCCCAGGCGCTGGCCGCGGCGCACCGCATCCCGCTCAACCGGATCGGCGAGCCGGTGCATTTCACCACCGGCCGGAAACTCCGCGAGACGATGCGGCTCGCCGCCGACAGCGTCGTTTTCCTCGACTCGGGCGAGGCGCTGGCGACGATCCCCGCCGACGGCCTTCACATCTGGTGGGGCGCCTATCTCGGCACGGGGGACGAGGTGCTGGTGTCAGGTCCGCTCGCCGAGGTCCGCGAGGAGATCCTTCGGCTCCGCCGCGAGAAGCGCGCGGCGAAGGGCTGGATCATGGACATCTACCTGCTCCGCGCGGGATGATGCGCGGCAGACGACCAACTCTTTCACCTTGAGGCAATTCATCGCCGGAGAGGCGCGACCTCCTCTCGCGGACGGGGAGAAGATACCGATGCACGGCCGCTTGCGGCCGTGGTGTTGCGGTTTCTCGCGTCAGGCCGCGCGCCGCTCGGCCCTGAGCAGCATCGCCCGGAGCGGCTCGTAGAGCGCGGGCGTGGCGACGAGGAGCTCGTTGCCGTTGGTTGCGGCGTCCCCGGCCATGAAATCGCTGGCGATGCCGCCGGCCTCGGCAAGGATGGCGAGGCCGCCCGCCACGTCCCAGAGATTGATGTGGCCGTAGTAGGTCGCATCGAGACGCCCGGCCGCGACGAAGCCGATATCGAGGGCGCCCGAGCCGAGGGTGCGGCAATCGATGCCGGCGCGGAGGGCGGCTTCCATCTCGGCAACGTAGGGGGCGAGCGGCAGCCGATGGGCATAGCCCATGCCGATGCTCGACGCGCCGAGGTCGGCGAGGCCGCTGACCGTGATCGGCTCGTCGCCGAGGTAAGCGCCGCCGCCGGCATGGGCCGAGAACATCTCGCCGGTCACCGGGTTGAACAGGAGGCCGATCACGGCCCTCCCCTCGGCGATCATGCCGACGGAGACGCACCAGTGGGGAATGCCGCGGAGGAAATTGGCGGTGCCGTCGATGGGGTCGATGACCCAGAGCCGCGGCCCGCGCTGGCGGAGACCGCCCTCCTCGCCGAGGATGGAATCGTCGGGAAAAAGCCGGGAGAGGCGTTCGACGATGAGGTCCTCGGTCTTCTTGTCGGCATCGGAGACGAAGTCCTGGAGCCCCTTCCGCTCGATCGGCAGCGAGGCGCGGCGGCGATAGTAATCCAGCGCCAGCGCACCGGCTTCGCGAACGATGTCGAGCCCGGCGCGATGGCGCGCGAGCAGGTCGGTGGTCTCCACGGGGTCACCTCGGTCAGGAATTCTGGACGACCGCGATAGACCACCGCGACCGGGTGAAGTCAAACCACCAGAATACCGCGCATGTTGGTATTGACCCGCCACCGCCGCAGGCATTATGCAACTTGTCGACACGCGCTCGTGCCGGTCGGCAGCGCGCATTCCGCCCCCGCGAGGTAGACGATGACCGAGAGCATCTGGCGCGGGGTCCACTCCGCCATCACCACCAAGTTCGACGCGGACGAGAACGTCGACCTCGCCGCCGTCCGCGCCGATGTCGCCTTCCAGATCGAGGGCGGCGTCGACGCCGTGATCTGCTGCGGCTCGCTGGGCGAAGCCTCGACGCTCGTCGCCGACGAGAAGATCGCCATCGCCCGCGCCGCGAAGGAGGCCGCCGCCGGCCGCGTGCCGGTGATGCTCACCATCGCCGAGGACTCGACCCGGGCGGGCGCGGCGCTCGCCGAGCGGGCGGCGGAACTCGAGCTCGACGGGCTGATGGTGCTCCCGGCCATGCGCTACGTCGCGACCCCGCGCGAGACGATCCGCCATTTCCGCACCATGGCCGCGGCCACCGACCTGCCGATCATGATCTACAACAACCCGGTCGCCTATGCCGTCGACATCACGCCGCCGATGTTCGCCGAACTCGCCGACGAGCCGAACTTCGTGGCGATGAAGGAATCCTCGGCCGACCTCCGCCGCATCACCGACATCGTCAATCTCGTGGGCGACCGCTATGCGATCTTCACCGGGGTCGACGACCTCGCGCTCGAGAGCCTGATGCTCGGTGCGGTTGGATGGGTGGCGGGGCTGGTCTGCGCCTTCCCGCGCGAGACGGTGGCGATCTACAAGCTCGCGACCCACGGGCGCTACGACGAGGCGCGCGAGATCTACCGATGGTTCATGCCACTCCTCCACCTCGACGTCTCCCATCGCTTCGTCCAGAACATCAAGGCGGTGGAGGAGGTCGTCCGCGGCACCTCGACCGTGGTGCGGGCGCCCCGGCTCGAACTCGAAGGCGCGGAACTGGAGCGGGTCCGCGACATCGTCGCGGCCGCGCTCGAGACGCAGCCGGACCTCGCCCGCTACGGGCTCTGACCCGCGGCCCCACGACGGCGCGAACCGCGCCGGACGTGGAAGCACACGCCTACGCCGTTGCGGCGGGCGCCGGCTCCGGTCCGGGCCTGCCGAGGCCGGACCAGTCGACCTGGCGGGTGGCGAAGAGCAGGCCCGACAAGACCGCGAAGCCGATGATCGAGCCGGCGAGCAGCGCCAGATCCTCGAGCCGGAGGATGGCGTAGAGGAGCGCGAAGGTGCCGGCGAAGGACGCGGCCGCGATCGCCGCCCGCGTTCGGCTCCGCAAGGCCAGGCCGATGAAGGCCGAGACGACGACGGTGGTTGCGGCCGCCGCGATGACGTAGGCGGCCTCGAAGCCGATCCGCTCCGACAGAGCGAGGAGGAGGACGAAGAACATCACCAGCACCAGCCCGACCAGGCAGTACTGGACGATGTGGATGCGGTGCGGCGACAGCGTCTCCAGCACGAAGACGGTGAGGAAGGTGACGCCGATGAACATCAGGCCGTATTTCAGCGAGCGCTCGACCAGGGCATAGAAATCGACCGGCTCGACGAAGCCGACGCCGAGCATCTCGCCGCCGAAGCGGTAGTATCCGTCGCGCTCCAGCGTCCAGCTCTGGGGAGCGGGGCGCGCCAGATAGGGCACGCGCCAGGTGGCCTCGAAGCCGTCGGCGGTGATGCTGCGCTCCGACGGCAGCATGCCTATGGCGAAGTTCGGGTGCGGCCAGTTCGACGCCATCGTGACTTCGGACTGACGGCCGACCGGCGCGAGGCGGAGCGAGTCGGTGCCGCGGAGGCGCAGGTCGAGCGCGTAATCGAAGCCGGCGATGGGGCCGGTGAAGCCGAGCGGGGCGTGGACGCCGGCGCCAACGGCGACCGAGCCGCCGGTCGCCATCGGGTAGCTGCCGTCGCGGGCGGCGCCAGGCTCCAGCGTCAGGTCGCGCGAGGCGATGGCGAGCGTCGCGCCCTCGATGCCGGTGAGGTCGTCGACCGAGACCGAGACGAAGGCCTCGTCCCACAGGACCGTGGTCATGTCGCTACCGAAGAGACCGGGGTCGACCGCACCGAAGCGGCCGTTCACCGCGATCTGCGAGGCGTAGACCGGCACCTGGTAGATGGAGACGTTCCGCTCTTCGGTCTCGGCGGTGACGCTGGCGGTCATCGTCTCGGGCAGGACGACGAGATGCCGCCGGGCGATGGTGGTCTCCGAGGCGTCGACCGGCACGCGGGCGAGATACGGGATGACGAGCAGCGGACCGTAGACGCTCTGCGGCTGGCCCCACTCCTGGCCGATGGCCCAGGCGACCTCGTCGCGGCGCGACTCGCGTTCCGAGGTGAGGGCGAACACCATCCAGAGCGGGATCATCAGGAGCACGGTGATCGCGCCGGTGAGGAAGAATTTCGCCGCCGGGCTCCTGAGCACGCTGCCCGGCGCATGGCTGATCGAGGCCGGCCTGTCGCCGGCGATGTCGCTGTCGGTCATTGTCCCCTCCGTCACCCGACAAACGTGTCGAGGCGGCAGGATGCTCGGCTCGGATTCCGGCGGGCTGTCGGACGCCCCGCGGCGGAATCCTGGCGGCGCGGCGGTCTTTTCGGGGAACCAGCGGGTTGCGCAATCAGCGCCGGTCCTTCCGGATCACCAGCTTCAGCGCGGACCAGACGGCATCGACTGCGGCGACCTTGACGTCGACGAGGTCGAGACTGAGCGCCTCGGCACGGACGACGTCCTCGGTGACGTCGGTCGGTACCTTCGCCGACTTCTTCGGCCACGACACCCAGATCATGCCGTCGCGCTTAAGCGCAGATTGGAGGAGCGGCAGGCCGGCGGCGAGTTCGGCATGGCTGACCGTGAAGGCATGGATCAGGTCGAACCGCGCCATGCCCGCCAGCTGCCACGTCGGCAGGCGCACCACCGCGGCGAAGGCGACGCTCTCGGCGAGCGCCGCAAGCTCCGGCGGCAGCGCGATGAAGGCCGCGACCTGGCCTGGCTTGTAGCCGAGCTTGTCGGGCAGGGATTTGCCGGAATAGCCGGCGGAAGGAAGGGGCCTCGGCATGACCGCCTGACGTCAGACCTGGACCAGATCGACGCCGAGGGCGGCATACCGAGCGACCCGGTGGGCACTGTAGGGAGGAATCCGCATTACTTTGCTAAATGAGGTCAAAATCCGAGCAAGCGCAGTAGGGCGGAATGATATTCCGCCGTTCTCCCACCATGGCGCAGGCCGACGACGGAATACGCCCCGGTTTCGGTGACGAAAGAACGGCGGAATGATATTCCGCCCTACGAAATAGCCTACCCCGACGCCCGGTCCAATTCCGCGATCACCGCCGTCGTCATCTCCGTGGTGCCGACCCTGGTCGCGCCCTCGCTCCAGATGTCGGCGGTGCGGAGGCCGCGGTCGAGGGTTGCCGCGATGGCGCCGTCGAGCAGGTCCGCCTCGGGGACCATGTCGAAGGAGTAGCGGAGCGCCATGCCGAAGCTCGCGATCATCGCGATCGGATTGGCGATGCCCTTGCCGGCGATGTCCGGCGCCGAGCCGTGGACGGGCTCGTAGAGGGCCTTCCGCCGCCCGGTCTTTTGATCCGCCGCGCCGAGCGAGGCCGACGGCAGCATGCCGAGCGAGCCGGTGAGCATCGCCGCGACGTCGGACAGCATGTCGCCGAACAGGTTGTCGGTGACGATCACGTCGAACTGCTTCGGCGCGCGGACGAGCTGCATGCCGCCGGCATCGGCGAGCATGTGGTCGAGCTCGACGTCGGAATAGGAGCGCTTGTGGACATCCGTCACCACCTCGCGCCACAGCACGCCGGACTTCATGACGTTCCGCTTCTCCATCGACGTCACCTTGTTCCGGCGCGTCCGCGCCAGCTCGAAGGCGGCGGCGGCGATCCGCTCGATCTCGTAGGTGTCGTACACCTGGGTGTCGATGGCGCGCTTCTGGCCGTTGCCGAGGTCGCGGATCTCCTTGGGCTCGCCGAAATAGACGCCGCCGGTCAACTCGCGGAGGATCAGGATGTCGAGGCCCTCGACCAGCTCGCGCTTCAACGAGGACGAGTCCGCCAGCGCCGGGTAGCAGATCGCCGGGCGGAGGTTGGCGAAGAGGCCGAGGTCCTTGCGGAGGCGGAGCAGCCCGGCTTCCGGCCGCGCCTCATAGGGCACGTCGTCCCATTTCGGCCCGCCGACGGAGGCAAGGAGCACCGCATCGGCGGCGAGCGCGCGTGTCATCGTGGCGTCCGAGATCGCCTTGCCGTGGGCGTCATAGGCGCAGCCGCCGACCAGATCCTCCTCGAAGGAGAAGCCGGCGCCGCGGGCATTGAACCAGTCGATCACCGCCCGCGCGCCGCCCATGACCTCGGGCCCGATGCCGTCGCCGGGAAGGAGGAGAAGATGGCGGGTGGTCATCGCGGGAACCTCATGACTGCGCTGGCGGGGGCTCGTGGCCGCGGACGTTCCTAATGACCACGCCAGCCAATGGCAACCGCCCGGAACGGCACGGCCATCGCCTCACCTCAACGGCGATGCGTTTGGGACGCCGCGTTCAGGGGTGCTTCCTGCCGCATTCCTCAGCAATCGACCGATCGGGTCAAAACAAGGAAATCGCATCGAAGGCCGGAGGCGGCAACGGACGCGCGTCGATCAGGACGGCTTCCTCCCGACGGCGGCGAAGATCTTGGCCATCGCGACCCACACATCGGGGTTCGCCGTGTGCCTCTCCATTCCCGCGATCAACTCCTGGCCGCGTTCCAAGGTCATGACGCCGGTAGGCACGGCTCTCTGCAACGCTACCGTCCAGGTCTTCTCCCAAAGGTGCTTCTCAGGGCCCTCACGGATAATGGGCTGGTCGGCAAGGATCGACTGGGTGGCGAGTCCGGCTTCCGACATCAGTCCATGCAGCCTGAGCCCGACCGAGTAGTCCACCCCGATGGCGGCCTGCAGCGGAATGACAGCCTCGGCGACGAAGGCCGGATAGAATTCGCAGGGCGGCATGGTGAAAATGTCCCGGAGGTCCAGATCCACCAGGACCAGCCGCCCACCCGGCCGCAACAGCTTCGCCATTTGCGCCACCGCCTTCTCGGGCTCCTTCAAATGGCACAGGACGAGCCGGCAGAAGACGAGGTCGAACGCGGTCTCCGGCAAGGCCGGCTCATAGGCGCTGCCGACCGCATAGTGGATGGATGCGGCGCCGGGTGCAGCGGCCAGTGACTTGGCAACGTCGATCTGCTCGGGGGCAATGTCGATGGCGTCGACCCGCCCGGAAGCGCCCATCCGCTCCGCCATCCATCGCGAGACCGTGCCCGTGCCACAGCCGATATCAGCAGCGCGTGAAACCGCGCCGATCGCTGCCGCCTGAAGGCCGAGTTCGCTCACGCGACCATAGACGGCGTGAATGAGGTCAAGCCGGGATTTGTCTTCTCGCCCCGTAGGAAGGACGTAGTTGTCGCCGACCTGATCCGGAGGCTGTGAGGTCATTCTGGTCTCCATTCGCTCGTTGGTGGGCGAAGCGGAACCCACGAGCCGACGCGCGCGAAAGGCGCCCGTCGGACGTACCGGCTCAAGGACTTTCAGATGGCAGTGGGCCCCCGGGAGCGGCAGGGTAGTGCCGTGGGCTACCGCCGCGCAAGATGCGCCTGATTGCGATGCGCCGGAACGGATTCCCGCCGTACTTGTTGCACAGGCACAGACCCAGACCTTGGAGAATTGCCGTGACCCATCTGCGCCTTGCTTCCGCCGCCGCCTGCATCGGCATGTTCCTCTGGTCGGGCGTCGCCCCGGCGCAGGAGGCCGCGGTGAGCGCCACCGTCACCCTCCGCGATGCGAACGGCGACGACGTGGCGACGCTGACCCTGTCCGATGCGGGCCACGGCGTCCTCGTGACGGGCACGCTCAGCGAGGTGTCCCCCGGCCCGCATGCCATCCACTTCCACGCCGTCGGCAAGTGCGAGCCGCCCTTCGAGAGCGCCGGCGGACATTTCAACCCCACCGGCAAGGAACACGGATTTCTCAATCCCGCCGGCCATCATGCCGGCGACATGCCCAACATCTTCATGCCCGAGGAAGGTCAGGGCGTGATTCAGATTTTCGCCGCCGGCGTCACCCTTGCGGCCAACGCGGACAATAGCCTTCGCGACGGTGACGGCACCTCGATCGTCATTCACGCCGGCCCTGACGACTACAAGACCGACCCGGCTGGCGCCTCGGGCGACCGCATCGCCTGCGGCGTCGTCGAGTAGCCCGCGCGACCGGGTGGCGGGGACTTGTGCCCCGCCTCGACCGTGATACCTCTATCCGGTCCCGCGATCGCGCGGGCCGGACAGGGGGGCCAAGGTGGACGTCCGGCGGGTCATGGTTCCGGTCCGCATCCTCGTCGCCGTGGCGGCGGTGCTCGTCACCATCGCCGGCACGCAGCTCTTTGCGCTGGCCCCTGAGACCGCGACCTACTTCGCCTGGACGATCAAGCCCCCGCTCACCGCCGCCTTCCTCGGCGCGGCCTACTGGGCGAGCCTGTTCCTGCTCCTCGACATCGTCTTCGGGGCGACGTGGCGGCAGGCGCGCACCGGCCTGGTCTCGATCTTCACCTTCACCACGCTCACGCTTGTCGTCACGCTCCTTCATTTCGACCGCTTCCACTTTGGCGCCTCCGAGACGCTGGCGGTGGTGGCGGCCTGGGCCTGGCTGGTCGTCTATGTGACGACGCCGGTGGCCTTCGCCGCGGGTCTCTGGGCCCAAATCCGGCAGCCCGGACCCGATTCGCCGCGCGGCGGCCCGCTGCCGGCATTGCTCCGCCTGCTGTTCCTGTTCCAGACCGCGGTCTTCGCCGCCTCCGGCGTGGCGCTCCTGATCGCGCCGGCGGCAACCGCAGCGTGGTGGCCGTGGGCGCTGACCCCGCTCACCGGTCGCGCGATCGGCGCCTGGCTCCTCGCGGTTGCCGTGGCCGGCGCCGGCGTCCTCATCGAGAACGATCGACGGAGTGCCGCAGGCGCCGCGCAGAGCTACGCGTTCCTCGGCATCTTCCAGCTTCTCGCGGTTGTCCGTTTCGCCGCGGACATCGACTGGAGCCACGCGCTGGCCTGGCCCTATGTCGCGTTCATGGCCGTGGTCGCGCTCACCGGCATCTGGGGCGCGCTGATCGCCTGGCGGTAGCGTTCCCGGTCCGGAATCTGGAACTCTTCCTGAGTTTTTGACGCGCCGCACTATCGGCGCTACATACGCGTCTGCCGGGTTCCGGCGAAAAGCGCGGAACGAGGGGTAATGTCGAGCGCCGACCTCAGGGCCAAACGCCCGCTATCGCCACACATCCAGATCTACCACTGGCATCTGACGCTGGTGATGTCGATCGTCCATCGCGCCACCGGCATTGCCCTCTATTTCGGGACGATCCTGCTCGCCTGGTGGCTGCTCGCCGCCGCCAGCGGCCCGGCCCATTTCGACTTCGTCAACGGGCTCGCGGGCTCGTGGCTCGGCCTGATCGTGCTGTTCGGCTATTCGTGGACCCTGATCCACCATGCGCTCGGCGGTGTCCGCCACTTCATCTGGGACACCGGCCACGGCATGGGCAAACCGGCCCGCGACCAGTTGGCGCTCCTCAACATCGTCGGCTCGGTCGCGCTGACGATTCTCCTCTGGGTCATCGGACTGGTGGTGTGGTGATGGCGTTCGCGCGCGAGACCCCGCTGAAGAAGGTCCTCGGCCTGGGCTCCGCCCACGAGGGCACCAGCCATTTCTGGCGCCAAAGGGTCACCGGCCTTGCCAACCTCGTGCTCACGACCTGCTTCGTCATCCTCGTCGTGACGCTGGTGGGCAGGCCTTACCCGGAGGTCGTGTCGCTCCTCGCCTCGCCGTTCATAGCGCTCGTCCTCCTCCTCATGATGGTGTCGATCGCCATTCACATGCGGATCGGCATGCAGGTGGTGATCGAGGATTACTTCCACGGGCCCGCGCTCCGGCCGATTCTCCTCATCCTCAACACGTTCTTTGCCTTCGGGGTCGCGGCGGTCTCGATCTTCGCGATCCTCAAGCTCGCCTTTGGAGGTGCCTGATCATGGCCGACGGCAGCCCACGCCCGGCGCCGACCGTCAACGGCCGCGCCTATCCCTTCACCGACCACACCTATGACGTCGTGGTCGTCGGCGCCGGCGGCGCCGGGCTCCGCGCCGTGCTCGGCGCAAGCGAGATGGGGCTCAGGACGGCCTGCATCACCAAGGTCTTCCCGACCCGCTCCCACACCGTCGCCGCCCAGGGCGGCATCGCCGCCTCGCTCGGCAACATGGCGCCGGACGACTGGCGCTGGCACATGTACGACACCGTCAAGGGCTCGGACTGGCTCGGCGACCAGGACGCGATCGAATATCTTTGCCGCGAGGCGCCGGCCGCCGTCTACGAGCTCGAGCATTACGGGCTGCCCTTCTCGCGCACCGAGGAGGGCAAGATCTACCAGCGCCCCTTCGGCGGGATGACCACGAAATATGGCGAGGGCCCGCCAGCCCAGCGCACCTGTGCGGCGGCCGACCGCACCGGCCATGCGATGCTCCACACGCTCTACGGCCAGTCGCTCCGCCATTCGGCCGAGTTCTTCATCGAATATTTCGCCCTCGACCTGATCATGGAGGAAGGCGCCTGCCGCGGCGTCACAGCACTCTGCCTCGACGACGGCACGCTCCATCGGTTCCGCGCCCACAAGACGATCCTGGCCACCGGCGGCTATGGTCGCGCCTATTACACCTGCACCGGCGCCCACACCCAGACCGGCGACGGCAACGGCATGGTGCTCCGCGCCGGCCTGCCTCTGCAGGACATGGAGTTCGTCCAGTTCCACCCGACCGGCATCTACGGCGCCGGCATGCTGATCACCGAGGGCGTGCGCGGCGAAGGCGGCTACCTGACCAATGCCGAGGGCGAGCGCTTCATGGAGCGCTACGCCCCCCACGCCAAGGATCTTGCGTCACGCGACGTCGTCTCCCGCGCCATGACGGTCGAGGTCCGCGAGGGCCGGGGGCATGGATCGGACAAGGATCACATCCATCTCCACCTCTCGCATCTCGACCCGAAGGTGATCCACGAGCGGCTTCCGGGCATCTCGGAATCGGCCCGCATCTTCGCCGGGGTCGACGTCACCCGGGATCCCATCCCGGTGCTGCCGACGGTCCACTACAACATGGGCGGCATCCCGACGAACTATCACGGCGAGGTGCTGACCAAGGCCAATGGCGATCCGGACACCACCGTCCCCGGCCTGATGGCGGTGGGCGAGGCGGCCTGCGTCTCGGTGCATGGCGCCAACCGGCTCGGCTCGAACTCGCTGATCGACCTCGTCGTCTTCGGTCGCGCCGCCGCGCAGCGCGCCCGCGCCACCATCGAGCCCGACGAGAAGCATCGCGACCTGCCGAAGGATGCCGGCGAGGACGCCGTCGCCCGGCTCGACCGCTTCCGGTTTGCCTCCGGCGGCACGCCGACCGCCGAATTGCGGCTCCGCATGCAGAAGGTGATGCAGGAGGACTGCTCGGTCTTCCGCACCGGCGAGGTGCTCGCCGAAGGCCACGACCGCATCCACAAGCTCTGGGCCGGCGCCGACGATGTCCGCACCACCGACCGCTCGCTGATCTGGAACTCCGACCTGATCGAGACGCTCGAGTTCGACAACCTCATCGTCCAGGCGGTGGTCACCATGGACTCGGCCGGCAACCGCACCGAGTCCCGCGGCGCGCATGCCCGCGAGGACTTCCCCGACCGCGACGACCGCGAGTGGATGAAGCACACGCTGGCCTGGATCGACCCGGATAAGCGCACCGTCCGTATCGACTACCGCCCGGTCCATACCTATACGCTGACCAATGACGTCACCTATATCGAGCCGAAGGCGCGGGTGTATTAGGGGGAGCCGTTCGATGCCGGTCCCCAATCTTCAGACCTGATGCTGGGCGCCCGAACGGGGCGATCCGGTTCCCACGCCGCGCCCTCGCGCGAGCGGGACGGCTTGTCCCGAGGGATTCATCGGCATCAACCGCCCGGCACTCAACAGCCAGACTGTCCCGACCAGCAGTCGAACCGCACCACGAGTACGGTTCTCCCTCCTCCGATCGGATGAGGCGTTTTCCGGTCGCCCAAGGCATCTGGACCCATCAGCGCGGGGAGGCCCCCGCCTCACGAGGAGTCCAAAGCCATGAACGCCATCATCCAGACCCACAACCAGAAGCCCGCCGCCGTGTGGAGCTCGGGCGGCGCCGCCTACGAGGAGATCAGCCGCCAGATCGCGAGCGCGCTTGCCCATTGCGTGGTGCGTCTCGACCCGAAGGCCGGAGAGCGCATTCTCGACGTCGCCACCGGCACCGGCTGGACCTCGCGGCTCGTCGCCGAGCGCGGCGCGATCGTAACCGGCGTCGACATCGCCGCGGAGCTGCTCGCCGCCGCCCGCATGAAGGCCGTGCGGAGCTCCGCGCTCGACTACCAGGTCGGCGACGCCGAGGCCCTGCCGTTCCAGGACGGCGCCTTCGACGCGGTCGCCTCGACCTTCGGCGTGATGTTCGCGAGCCGCCCGGAAGCGGCGGCAAGCGAGATGGCCCGCGTCACCCGGAAGGGCGGCCGGATCGCGCTCGCCACCTGGAAGCCGGACTCGACCGTGTTCCAGATGTTCCAGGTGATGCGCGCCTACATGCCGCCGCCGACCCCGGCGCCGGCGTCGCCCTTCGCCTGGGGCGGCCGGGAGCGGGTCGCCGGACTCCTCGGCAAGGACTTCGACCTCGCCTTCGAGGAGGGGGAGACCGTCTGCTACGCCCGGGACGGCGAGGCGGTGTGGGACGTCTTCGTCAACGGCTACGGGCCGACGAAGATGCTGGCCGAGGGCCTCGACAAGGAGAAGCGCGAGGCGCTCCACCGCGACTTCGTCGCCTTCCACGACGCCTTCAAGTCGCCGCTCGGCATCGCCATGCCGCGCCAGTACCTGATCACGACCGGCTTCCGGCGCTGAGCGGCGCCAGGCCCCCCGCAAAAAGACTGGCGGGAGGGATTTGACTGGAGCGGGGCATCGGCTAGGTTCCGCCGATGACCCGTATCTATGACAATCCCGGTTTCGCCAAGCGGAACAACATTTCGGTGA
>JALHRF010000028.1 GCA_022841545.1 Bauldia sp.
TGCCGGCATGCGCCCTCCTCAGGCCGGCCGCGTCTTACTCGGCGGCGAGGAGATATCGCTCCGGAGCCGTGCGGCGACGCTCGCGCGCGGCATCGCCTACTGCTCCGCCGATCGCAAGCGCGACGGCATCTTTGCCGAGCGGCCCATCCGGGAGAACCTGTCCTCCCCCTGGATCCGTTCGGTCGCGCCGGGCGGCTTCATCTCCGCCCGGCGCGAACGCGACAAGGCCCGCGAGATCGCGGCGCGCTTCGCCATCGACGTGAAGCGCATGGGCTCGGCCGTCGGCACATTGTCCGGCGGCAACCAGCAGAAGGTCGCCGTCGGCAAGTGGCTCGGCACGGAGCCGAAGATCATGCTCCTCGAGGAGCCGACCCGCGGCGTCGACATCGGTGCGCGCGCCGAAATCTACCAGCGTCTCCGTGATCTCTGCGCCGCCGGCCTCGGCATCGTCGTGTCGAGTTCCGACACCGCCGAGATTCTGGGCCTTTCCGATACGATCGCGACCTTCTACCGTGGGCGCCTCACCGGACTGAGGCCACAGGCGGAATGGACCGAGGACGCCCTGATCCGCGAGGTGATGCACCAGGAGGCCGCGGCGTGAGGGAGGAGCCCATGCAGGCCGCCGCCGCGGGGCTTCCGCCCGTGGCGCGGCCGGCCGGCGCCCGCGCCGACTGGCTGCCCTTTGCCGTCGTCGTCGGCTTCGCCGCGGTCGTGGTGCTGATCGCGGTCTTCGTCACGCCCAGTTTCCTCACTGTCGACAACATCCGCGCGATCCTCCGCAACGCGGCGATCGTCGGCATCGTCGCCGTCGGCATGACGCCCGTCACGCTCTCGGGCAACTTCGTCTCCCTCGGCATCACCCAGTCGGCGATGCTCGGCATGGTTTCCTTCGTCGCCATGCTCGGCGCCGGCTGGGGCCTGGTGCCCGCGGTGATCGCCGTCATCCTGCTGCTCGTCGCCGTCGGCATGCTCCAGGGCGCGATCATCGCCGCCGGCCTCAACCCGGTGATCACCACGCTCGCCGCCGGCGCCATCATCTTCGGCGTCGTTTCGGAGCTCACCCGCGGCGGCATCGTGCGGGCCGGCGCCAACGCCATCGACTGGGACCAGGCCTCGGTCGCCGGCGTGCCCGTCGAGGTGCTGATCTTCGTGCTCTTCACCGCGCTGGTGTCGTTCGTCATGCAGCGCACCGTCACCGGCCGCGAGACGACGCTGATCGGCGCCAATCGCGCCACCGCCGAGATCAGCGGCATCTCCTTCACCCGCGTCACCATCCTCGCCTTCGCGATCTTCTCCGTAGGCCTCGCCCTGGCCGGCATCATCAACGGCGCCGCCTTTGGCCAGGCGACGGCGGTGTCGTTTCCCGGCCTCACCATCGACGCGATCGCCGCGGTCCTGGTCGGCGGCACGGCGATTCAGGGCGGCCGCGGCTCGCCGCTTCGTTCGGCAGGGGGCGCCCTCCTTATCGCCATCATCTCCAACATGATGGTGCTCAACGATTTCTCGACCGGCGGCCGCCTGGCCGTGCAGGGTGGCGTGGTGGTGGTGATCGTCGTCCTGCTCGATCTTCTCCGGCGAAGCGGCGGGAGGCGGTCATGAGAAGCGGCCTGCTCTCCCGCCTCGGCCCCTACGTGCTGCCGCTCATCGTCCTCGTCATCACCTGGATCGTGATCGCCGCGGTCACACCGACGTTCCGCGGGCAGGCGAGCGTCTTCTCGGTGCTCCAGGGCTTCCCGATGATCGGGCTCGCCGCGCTCGGCCTCGCGGTGACGATCATCGCCGGCGAGTTCGATCTGTCGGTCGGCTCGATGGCGGCGCTCTCCGCAGTGATCGCGGTGATCGCCGCGCCCGCCGGCCTCATCGGGTGCATCGTCATCGCGGTCGCGGTGTGCACGGCGATCGGCGCGCTCCAGGGAACGCTGATCGGTCGCCTTGGGATCAACTCGCTGGTCTTCACCATAGGCACCTTGATCCTGATCCGCGGGCTGACCTGGATGCTCGCCAACAACGCACCGATCATGCTCGAGAATTTCGAGATCACCGATCCGCTGCTCCTCCGCTTCGGCATCTTCTCGTGGAGCAGCATCGTCGCCATCGCCATCTTCGTGCTGACCGGATTCTTCCTTGCCTATACACGCTGGGGCCGTGAGATCTACGCGATCGGCGGGGCGCGGAACGAGGCGATCGCCGCTGGCGTGCCGCGGGTGCGCCCGCTCGCCATCGCCTTCGCCATTTCGGCCTTCACCGCAAGCGTCGCCGGCGCCCTTGCCGCAATGCGCGGCGGCAGCGCGGCCCCGCAGAACTACGAGGACCTCCTTCTTTCCGGCTGCGCGGCTGCGCTGCTCGGAGGCATCAGCCTCTATGGCGGCCGCGGCACCGTGATCAATGTCGCGCTGGGCGTCGCGGTGCTGTCGGTGGTCGGCGCCGGACTCGCGGCGCGAGGCTCATCCGCGTCGCTGGTGCAGCTCGTCACCGGCGCGCTGCTCCTCACCGTCATCACCATAGAGTTCCTCGCCGGGCGGCTCACGCTCGGCAACACCGTCTTCGGCCGCGCCATCCCGAAGGCGGCCGCGCGCCGGCCGGCCGCCGGGGGCGGCTGAACACCGTCAACGACACGAATCTGAACTGCGGAGAATCATGAACATGGCAGGACGTCTCGATGGCAAGATCGCGATCGTAACCGGCACGGCGACCGGCATCGGCTCCGCGATCGCGCGGCTCTTCGTCGACGAGGGGGCGAAGGTTTACGCCACCGACGTCAAGGACCCCGGCGACAAGCTCGCCGCGGCGCTGAAGGCGCATCCCGCCGCGCTCCGCTTTGCGAAGCTCGACGTGCGGAGCGAGGAGGGGTGGGCGGCGGCGCTCGCCGCCTGCACCAAGGCCTTCGGCGCGCCGAACGTTCTCGTCAACAACGCCGGCATCGGCTCGACCCACAAGCCGGTGCATGAGGAGACCGTCGAGATGATGCGTGCCAATTTCGAGGTCAACGTCATCGGCATGTTCCTCGGGATGAAGACGGTCATTCCCGGCATGATCGAGATGGGCGGCGGCTCGATCGTCAATGTCGCCTCGGTCTGGGGCTGGACCGGCATCAAGAACAACGTCGCCTACCAGACCGCCAAGGCCGCGGCGGTGATGCTGTCGAAGAACGCCGCCGTCACCTACGCGCCGCACAACATCCGCATCAACTGCGTCCTGCCCGGCTATGTCGATACCCCGATGTCGCGCACCGTGACCGAGGAGGACGCGAAGATGCTGATGGAGTTCACCCCGCTTGGCCGCCGCGCCGAGCCGGAGGAGATGGCGCCGATGTTCGTCTTCCTCGCCTCCGACGAGTCGAGCTTCGTCGCGGCGGCCAATTTCATGAACGATGGGGGCATGTCGGCGCTATGAGCGAAGCCGCGAAGGTCCGGCACTTCCCGCTCGGCGATTTCGCGCTGGAGTGCGGCGCGACGCTGCCCGCGGCGCAGATCGCCTACACCACCTATGGCGCGCTCAACGCGGCAAAGGACAACGCCATCGTATTCCCGACCTGGTTCGTGGGCAGCCATCTCGACGTGGAATGGATGATCGGCGAAGGCAAGCCCCTCGACACGACGAGATATTTCGTCGTGGTGGCGCATATGTTCGGCAACGGCCACTCCTCGTCGCCATCGAATACCCCGCCGCCCTTCGATCGCGGCCGCTTCCCCACGATCGATGTCCGCGACAATGTCCGCGCCCAGCACCGCCTCGTGACGGAGGGGCTCGGCATCGCGAAGGTCCAACTCGTCATCGGCGGCTCGATGGGGGCGTTTCAGGCCTATCAGTGGGGCCTGTCGCATCCCGGACTGGTCGAGCGCATCTCGCCGATGTGCGGCGCCGCGCAGGTGAGCCGCCACTGCTACGTGTTCCTCGAAGGGGCGAAGGCCGCGCTCCTCGCCGACCCCGCTTTCAACGGCGGCGACTATGAGACCCCCCCGGAAGTCGGCCTGAAGGCGCTTGGGCGCGTCTGGGCCGGCTGGGCGCTGTCGCAGCAGTTCTGGCGCGAGGAGCTCTACAAGCGGATGGGCTTCGACAGCGTCGAGAAATTCCTCACCGGCTTCTGGGAGGCGTTCTGGGTCAGGTGCGACGCCAACGACCTCCTTTGCCAGCTCCATGTCTGGCAGACCGCCGATCTCGCCAGGACGCCCGGCTACGATGGCGACCTCAAGCGGGCGCTCGGCGCGATCACGGCGCGCTGCATCCAGAGCCCGGGCGAGAAGGACCTCTACTTCCCGCCCGAGGACATGGCCTGGGAGGCGGCCCATATGCAGCACGCCGAATGCCGACCGATCCCCGGCCCCTGGGGCCACTTCTCCGAGGTCGGCATCGACCCGTTCTGCAACGAGTTCCTCGGCAATTCGGTCAGGATGCTCCTCGCCCGCTAAGTCCGCTGTCATCGTCCGATAGCTCGTCGCCGGATTGGGCGCCCTCTCCCCGCCCGGCGATCGGATTCACGCGTCTTCGGAGACCGTGGCCGACCTGGGCCTGGCGAAGCCCGGTCGGTTGCGCGGCGTCCCCTCTCCCCGGCGAGGCTACCAGGTTCACACATTGGCTCGACGACAGGACGGCAGTTTTCTCCGGCTTGCCTGCCAGCCCACGCATTGTCGTCCCGTGCGCGCCGCACCAACTGGCGCCTTTCGCATTAGATGACCGGCCCAAGACGAGTGAACCTCATAGCCGGCGGGGAGAGGGACAGGTAAGCGAGCTCCCGACGGCAGGGAGCCCATCCACACAACCGGATCGTGATATCCCCGGCAAAGCCACGGGCGCCCCCACCGACAGGCGACCCAATTGTTTCGGAAACGAACCGCCGCGCGTGGCGTTCAAGGGACAGTCCAACCCGGAGCGGACGTCTCGGCCCTGAGGGTCGGGCCGGCCGTCACCGGGCGACTTTCACCGAAGGAGACACGATCATGCGAAAGACCAATATCCTCGCCGCCGCAACCCTCAGCCTGGCCATGGCCGCCGGCCTGTCGCTCCCCGCCGGCGCGCAGACCGTCGCCGACGAGGCGCAATGCAACGAGGCCAAGGGCAGCGGCGATCAGAACGCCATCCGGCAGTTCTGCCCGGTCGCCGACTGGCCGCAGACCGTCGAGCCCGAGGTCCAGACCTGGATCATGGCGCAGACCGCCCCCGACGTCGCCTACGAGGGCGAGATCGTAGTCGGCACGGCGCTGCCCGAGACCGTGCAGCTGATCGAGGTCCCCGAGTTCAATCAGTATCGCTGGGCCTATCTCGGCGGAAAGCGCGTGCTGGTCGTGCCCGACACCCGCACCGTGATCGCGGTCTACTAAGGCCGGGTCCACTTCTCTCCCCCGGCGCCGGATACCCGGCGCCGGGGCCCAGTTTTCTGCGTACGCCCCGGGAATGGGCCGTCAGGCATCAGGACCCGTCCGCCTTTCAACGCAGGCATTAGGCTGGCTTAATCGCGGCTGAAGTCCCGCCCGGGGTAAGCGAAGACGCCGCAGCGGGCGCTTGCTCAAGCGCCTCTGAATCGTCCTGCCCTCGCCGGGTAGCTCAACCCCGGCAGCCGGGTAGCTCAACCCCGGCGGTGTTTGACAAGCGCCCGCCACCCCTCAGTCTTTTGGCCGGGGACGGATCAGACGAGCTATCATGACCCGGCCCGGATTTGGGGCGGGGTCGTCGGGGTGACGGAAATGGTGGAGCCGCTCGCTGCCGAGAGATGCTGCTCCGACTGCCGCGCTTCAACCCACCGGCACGAACCGGTCGCCTTCGAGTCGCGTCAGCACGCCGCTCTGGATACCGAACCGGAATCCGATCAGCTCCAGCCGCCCCGCGGCGACCGCCTCCTCGATCCACGGGAAGGTGAGAAGGTTGGCGATGGAGAGCTTCACCACCTCCTCCTCGCAGCGGTGCAACGCCGCGTCCCCCGAGATGCCGCCCGGCAGCGCCATGAGCGCCGGCGCCGCGAGCTGCATCCACGGCTCAACGAAGTCTCTCGCCTCCCTCGGCGCGCCCTCGAGCATGACGCGAACCCCGCCGCATTGGGCATGGCCGAGCACTGCGATTCGCTTGACCTTCAGCACCCGCACGGCGAATTCCAGCGCAGCGCTGGTGCCGTGGTGGCCTCCGTCGAGCTCGTAGGGCGGCACCAGGCCGGCGACGTTGCGTACCACGAACAGCTCGCCCGGGGCCGCGCCGAAGACTTGCTCGGGAGCGACCCGCGAGTCCGAACAGGCGATCACCATCGTCTCCGGGCTCTGTCCGTCCCGGGACAGCGTCTCGAAGCGCTGGCGCTCGGCCGGCCAGGCTGTCTCGCGGAACTGGCGGTAGCCTTCGATGAGGCGGTTCATGGCGGTCATACCAAATCTTGATGCAGTGTATCATTTGGCCGCTCCGGGGCGCGCTGTCGAGCCCCGAATCGCGGCGGGTTTGACCTGCGTGCGGCAACGGTGCGACATCGGTCCAGCGAATCCCTAGGATCAGGCCCATGCCGCTCCGCCTCACTTTCCACGGCGCCTCCCGTTGCGTCACCGGCTCGTGCTTCCGGCTCGACACGGACCGCGGCCAGCTTCTCGTCGATTGCGGCATGTTCCAGGGGCCGAAGACCGAGAAGGAGCTGAACTACCGTCCGTTCCCCTTCGTCCCCCGCGACCTCGGCGCCGTCATCCTCAGCCACGCCCATATCGACCATTCGGGACTGCTGCCGAAGCTCACCCGCCACGGCTATGCCGGCCCGATCTACGCGACGCCCGCCACGGTCGATCTCGCCAGCGTCATGCTGCCCGACTCGGCCTACATCCAGGAGACGGAGGTCGAGCAGCTCAACCGGCGGAACGCCCGCAGGAAAAGGCCGTCCGTCGAGCCGATCTACCGCATGGCCGACGCCACGCGCTGCCTCGGGCAGTTCCGGGAGGTCGGCTACTCGACCTGGTTCGAGCCGTTGCCGGGTGTCCGGGCGCGCTTCTGGAACGCGGGCCATCTCCTCGGCTCGGCGTCGATCGAGGTCGAAGTGAAGGACGGCGAGCGCACCGTGCGTCTCCTGTTCTCTGCCGACATCGGCCCGGACTACAAGCTCCTCCACCCGGACCCGACCGGACCGAGCGGCCTCGACTACATCCTCTGCGAAGGCACCTATGGCGACCGCGACCGCATCGATGCGACGGCCGAGAACCGCCGCGCCGTGCTCCGCGACGAGGTCCGCGCGGCCATCAATCCACGGGGCGCGATGCTCATTCCGTCCTTCGCCGTCGAGCGGGCGCAGGAGCTGATCAGCGACCTTGCCCAGCTGATGCGCGAGGGCGCGCTTCCCGAGATCCCGATCTATGTCGACTCGCCGCTCGCCAGCAAGGCGACGCAGGTCTTCGCCGAGCATGCCGCGGACCTCGATCACGGCGACGATCTCGTCCGCGGGATCAGGTCGCGGAACGTCCGCTTCACCCAAACGGTCGAGGAGAGCAAGGCGCTCGACCGGCTCGACCATTTCCACATCGTCATCGCCGCAAGCGGCATGTGCGAGGCCGGTCGCATCCGCCACCGCCTCAAGAACTGGATCTGGCGCGAGGAGGCGACGGTGCTCCTCGTCGGATTCCAGGCGCAAGGCACGCTCGGCCGCATCATCAAGGACGGCGCCAGCGAGGTCCGCATCCAGGGCGACGCGTTCAAGGTCGAGGCGCGAATCCGCGCCATCGACCTCTATTCCGGCCATGCCGACGGGCCGGAGCTCGTGGCGTGGATCGGCAAGCGCCTGCCGCTCCGCCACCAGCTCTTCCTGATCCATGGCGAAGTGCCGGCGCTGCTCGGGTTGCAGGCGCGGCTCGACGGCGTCCTCGATCCCGAGCGGATCGTCCTCCCGGCCATCGACCAGGCCTTCGACCTCACCGCCGAGGGTGCCCGCGCACTAAGCGCTGTCGCCCCGGCCCGGGTCGAGCCCGACCGGGTCGGCCGTCCCGACTGGCACAACGACGCTTCGGCGCTCCTCCTCGACGTCAACGACGCGCTGTCGGCGGCCGCCGACGACAAGGCGCGGGGCGTCATCATCCGGCGTCTCCGCCGGGCGCTCGAAGAAGAAGCCCGCTGACGGGATCGCCAGCGGGCTCAAGGAAGGGAGGAAATCGGGCCCGTTCGGGCCCGGCGGTATCAGCGTGGCAGCTTCTTCCGGCCGACGAGCCAGGCGAAGAACCCGAGCACGGCGAGCACCGCCACCGGGCCAAAGAAAATCACCAGGAACTGCGCCAGCGTCATTTCAGGAAGGCTCCACCGTCCGCATCTCTGAACCTATACCATCGCCATCCCGGCCGGCCGCCGGGACGTTGATGGACTTCCATCAGTCTTTCGCCCCGACCACCATGATCTCGACCAGATAGGCCGGCGAGGCGAGCTTCGCCTCGACCGTCGCCCGCGCGGGCGTATTGCCCGGCGATACCCAGGCGTCCCACGCCGAGTTCATCTCGGCGAAATTGCCGATATCGGTGAGCCAGATATTGGTCGAAAGCAGCTTCGACTTGTCGGTTCCGGCCGCCTTGAGGAGCGCGTCGATCTTTTGCAGCACCTGCTTGGTCTGCCCCGCAGTCGACTGCGACGTATCGTCCGCAACCTGACCGGCGAGATAGACCGTATTGCCGTGGACCACGGCCTGGCTCATCCGCGGGCCGGCCTGGTGACGCTCGATAGGCATGTTTCTGCTCCTCAACTCTCGACAAGAACGCGCACGGGTTAGCACGGACTTGAGCGCCTGTGTACAGCGGGAAATGGCCGATGCCGCCGCGCTGATTGTCGCGACCCACCGTCCTGATGCGCTTCGGCCTCAACGGCATCCCAACGCTCGCCTCCACCCGGGGGCATGGGACGCCGGGAAGGTCGGAGTGACCGCCACCTCCTTGATCTGGAAAGCCGTGGGCGGGTCACTTATCGTTCCAAGGAGTGTGGGCCCTCGGGCCGAAGAGCGACGACGAGCGTCTGCACGTCGACATGGTCTTTCCCCGCTGGCGGGTCGACGGCGCGGCGAGGATATATTATGGAGCCGACGACGACGGGCGCGCCGCGGTTGCGATCGCGCGGCGTCGGATCGGCTCGGCTGGCCGAAACAGCCTTGGGGCGGATCCCTCGCGACGGCATGTGATGACGGAGAAACCGCCAATGATCATACCAGTCATCATGTGCGGCGGCGCGGGGACGCGACTCTGGCCGCTCTCCCGCGAGACGCGTCCGAAGCCGTTCCTGCCGCTGGTGGGCGGAGTTTCCACCTTTGCCGCCACGCTTCGGCGCGTCGCCGAGCCCACCCTGTTCGGACCGCCGCTGATCGTCGCCAATCGCGATCACCGCCACATGCTCGCTGCGGCCCTGGCCGAAGCCCCCGTAACGGGCCGGCTCCTCCTCGAGCCCGAAGCGCGCGACACGACCGCCGCAATCGCTGCGGCGGCGCAGTGGGTCGCGAGCGATGATCCCGACGCGATTCTCCTGGTCCTTGCCGCCGATCACCTGATCAGGGACGCCGAGGGGTTCCGCCAGACCGTCCGTGCGGCGCACCGGGTTGCGGCGGACGGGGCGATCGTCACGTTCGGCATCCGGCCGACCTATCCGGCGACGGGCTATGGCTACATCGAACGCGCCGAGCCTCTGGCGACTATGGACTCCGTCTACCGGGTGGCGGCCTTCGTCGAGAAGCCCGACGCGGCGACGGCCGAGCGTTACATCGCGGCCGGCCATCTCTGGAACAGCGGCAACTTCATGATGCCGGCGTCGCTCGCGCTGTCCGAGCTCGCCGCCTACGCGCCCGATATTCTCGCCGCCATCGCGGCGGCGGTGGAGGACGCCACAATCGAGGCCGATGGCACCGCCACGCTCAGCGACTCGTTCCGCTCCGCCCGCAAGATCTCCTTCGATCATGCCGTCATGGAGAAGACCGCACGGGCGGCCGTGATCGATGGAGCCTTCGACTGGTCGGACCTCGGCACCTGGGGCTCGGTCTGGGAAGCGGGAGAAAAGGACGAGGGGCAGAATGTCGTCAGCGGCGAGGTCACCCTTGTCTCCGCCTCCGGCAACTACGTGTCGAGCGACCGGCCGACCATCGGCCTCGTCGGCGTCGAGAATCTGATCGTCGTGGCGAGCGACGATGTCGTCCTCGTCGCCCCGCGCTCGCAGTCCGATGCCGTCAAGGCGCTGGTTGCGGCGATCGCCGGCAAGCCCGAGGCGCTGGTCGGAGACCGCGCCCGCCACTATCGCCCCTGGGGCTGGTACCAGTCGCTCGACATCGGCCCGGCGCACCAGGTCAAGCGGCTCGTCGTCAGCCCCGGCCGGCGCCTGTCGCTGCAGAAGCACCGCCATCGCTCGGAGCACTGGACGGTAGTCGAGGGCGTCGCCGAGGTGACGCTCGACGACCAGCTGCTGACGGTTCGCCCGAACGAGTCGGTTTACATCCCGCTCGGCGCCGTCCATCGCGCCGCCAATCACGGTACGGAACCCGTTACCATCATCGAGGTTCAGTGCGGCGACTATTTCGGCGAGGATGACATCATCCGCTTCGAGGATGATTACGGCCGGGTCGCGCCGTCGTCGACCGGAGCGACCGACGTTGCCGAGCCGGCAAGTCCGGAAACGGCGCCCGCCCGCTCCTGATCTGGAACCTGATGGGTTTTGGAGCCCGGCACAGCAAGCACCACACACATCGTCGTCCCGTGCGAACCGCATCACGAGTGGTGCGGTGCAGATGCGGGACCTCGTTCGTCAAGGTTGAGCCCACCGTCACCTAACGAGGTTCCGGGTCTGCAGCGCATCGTTGCACGCTGCGCTGCGCCCGGAACGACTTTATATCCTGGTCGACGGAATCGAGACAAATTCATCACGTTCCAATCCGCTGCCAACCCGCCCGGAATTCAGCTCGGGTAACACCCTTTCGCCCGCGCCAGCCGCCGCACCAGCGCCAGCACCAGGTCGATCGATGGCGTCGGCGTGCCGGTCAGCCGGCCGAGTTCCTGCACCGCGGTCACCAGCGCGTCGATCTCCATGGGCCGTCCGCGCTCGAGGTCCTGAAGCATCGAGGTGCGGTGCGCGCCGACGCTGCCGGCGCCGGCGATGCGCTTGTCGACGTCGATCGGGAACCTGATGCCCAGCGTCTCGGCGATCACCTGCGCCTCGATCATCATCGCCCGCGCGACCGCCCGGGAACCGTCGTCGGCGACGATCTCGGCGAGCGTGCTGTCGGTCAGCGCCGAGATCGGGTTGAACGAGAGATTGCCCCAGAGCTTGACCCAGATCTCGCTTCTTATGTCGGTGCGGACCGGGGCCTGCATTCCCGCGGCAATCATCTCTTCCGCGAGCCGCACCGTCCGTTCGCTCTTCTCGCCCGACGGCTCGCCGAGCGAGATGCGCGCGCCATAGGTGTGTCGAATCACCCCCGGCGCTTCGACCTCGGCCGCGACATAGACCGCGGTGCCGACCGCCCGCTCCGGCCCGATCGCGGCCGAGATGATCCCGCCGGGGTCGACGGCCTCGATCCGGCTCCCCTCATGCGGGCCGCCGCTCCGGTAGAAATACCACCACGGGATGCCGTTCTGCATGGTGACGACAGCGGTATCGGGGCCGATCAGCGGCGCGATCGCCGGCAGTGCCGGCGGCACCGAATGCGCCTTCATCGTCAGCACCACATAGTCCTGCGGGCCGAGCGTGGCGGCGTCGTCGCTGGCCTTGACCGGGTAGGTCGTGTCCGTGTCGCCTTCGATCAGCCGCAGCCCGCTTTCGCGCAGTGCCGCGAGATGCTCGCCGCGGGCGACGAGGGAGAGGTCGACCCGCCCCGCGCCGGCGAGCTTCGCCGCAAGATGCCCGCCGATCGCCCCGGCGCCGAAGATCGCGATTTTCATCAGCCGAGGCCGAGTTTCTGCGCGAGGCCGATCCGCTGCAGCTTGCCGGTCGCGCCCTTCGGGATCTCGTCGAGGATGACGATCTTCCGCGGCACCTTGAAGTCGGCAAGGCGCGTCGCGCAGAACGTCCGGATATCGCCCTCGCTGGCGGTCTGCCCCTCGCGGAGCACCACCGCTGCCGCGACCTCCTCGCCGAGCTTGTCGTGCGGCATGGCGAAGGTGACGACCTGGGCGATCGCCGGGTAGTCCATCAGCACCTCGTCGACCTCGCGCGGCGAGATCTTCTCGCCGCCGCGGTTGATGATCTCCTTGAGCCGCCCGGTGACGCGGAGATACCCCTCGGCGTCCATCATCCCCTGGTCGCCGGTGTGGAACCAGCCGAAGGCGAAGGCCGTCTCGTTGGCTGTCGGGTTATTCTCGTACCCGGCGGTCACGTCCGGCCCGCGGATCACGATCTCGCCAACCGTATCGGCGCCGAGCAGTTCGCCATCCTCGGCCATGATGGCGACCTCCGGCCCGGCGGCGATGCCGACGCTGCCGGGCTTGCGCGCCGCCGGCGGCAGCGGGTTCGATGTCATCTGGTGCGCGGCTTCGGTCATCCCGTAGGATTCGATCACCGGGCAGCCGAACAGCGCCTCCAGTTCCGCCATCACCTGCGGCGGCAGCGACGCCGACGACGAGCGGATGAAGCGGAGTTTTGCCGCGGCGACGGCCTCGGGGTTTCGCGCTGCGCGGGCAAGGATCGCCTGGTGCATGGTCGGCACCGCCGTATACCAGCTCGGTTGCGCCTCGCCGAGCTGCGCGAAGAAGCGGAGCGCGTTGAAGCCGGTTGTGCAGAACGTGCTGCCGCCGGCTCCGAGCGAGGCGAGCACCGCCGCGATCAGCCCGTGGATATGGAACAAGGGCATGATGTTGAGACAGCGGTCGTCCGGCGTGAGCCGGAGCGTCGCGCCGATATGAGAAGCCGACGCGGCGAGGTTGGCATGGGTGAGCGGCACCAGCTTAGGCCGCGAGGTCGTGCCCGAGGTGTGGAGGAGGAGGGCGATGTCGCCGTCTTCCGCCACGCCCGGCCGCGCCGCGTCGCCGATGGCTTCGCCCTCCAGCGTGAACCGCCCGGCCTCGCCGCCCGCGTCGGGCACGAGGCGGAGGATGGCGATGCCGCGCCGTTGTGCCACCGCGACGGAGGGGCCGGCCTCGTCGCTTGCCACGATCAGCGCCTTGGCGCCGATGTCGGAGAGGTAGAAGTCGAATTCGTCCTCCCGGTAGCCGGGGTTGAGTGGCGCGGTGGTCGCCGCCGCGGCGACCGAGACGAATGCGGTCGCCATCTCGGGGCCGTTTGGCAGCACGATCGCCACCCGGTCGCCCCGGCCGATACCGAGCCCGTTGAGCCGGGTGACGGTCTCCGCCATCAGCCGGCGGAGGCTGCCATGGGTCAGAGCCGGGCGCTCGGGCGCGAGGATCGCCGGCGCATCGTCGCCGCCCTTTGCGGTACGCTCGATGATCGTGTCCATTTTTACTCCCCGACCGCCGTTCCCGGCGCTATGCTCTGCGCGTCCGGCCCCGCCAGAAGGGCCGATAGGCTGCTATACTGACGAAAATCGAAAAAGGGGAGGCGCATCATGGACGCACGCGACGAAAAGACAAATGGCGTCGGCGCTTCTCCGCCGATCCCGTTCGACCGGGAACTGCTCGATGCGCTGATGGAGCGGGCGGGAATCGACGTCCTCGTCGTCTCCTCCAAGCACAACGTCCAGTACCTGATCGGCGACGCCTATCGCTTTTTCTTCTTCGCCCATTTCGATGCAATTGGCCTCAGCCGCTACCTGCCACTCCTCGTCTATGTCCGCGGCAAGCCGGAGGACGCGGTCTATGTCGGCAATCCGATGGAGAACTACGAGCGCGAGCTCGGCAAGTTCTGGATGCCGGAATTCGTCAAGGCCTGGGGGTCGCAGGGCGCGATGGCCTCCGTCGTCGAGCGGCTCCGCAAGCTCCGCCGCGAGAACGCGGTGATCGGCGTCGAGCGCGCCTTTCTCCCCGCCGATGCCGAGGAGTTGCTCCGCAAGGAGCTGCCGCAGGCGCGGATCGTCGATGCAACCGTTGCGCTCGAGCGGCTGCGGGCGAAGAAGACGCCGCAGGAGCTCGAATGGCTCAGGATCGCCTCCGAGCGCGTGGTCGAGTCGATGCTCGCCACCGTCGCCAGCCATGGCCCCGGCACCACCAAGCTCGAGATGGTCGAGGCGCTCCGCCGCGAGGAAGTGTCGCGCGGCCTCAGCTTCGAGTATTGCCTGATCACGGCGGGCACCAGCCTCAACCGCGCCCCCTCCGACCAGGTCTGGCGCGAGGGCGACCCGATGTCGATCGACTCCGGCGGCAACTACAAGGGCTATATCGGCGACCTCTGCCGGATGGCGATCCTCGGCGAGCCCGACGCCGAGCTCCAGGATCTCCTGGCTGAGATCGACGCGATCCAGATGGCGGCGCGGAAGCCGATCCACGCCGGCGCGCGCGGCGGCGACATCTTCGCCGCGGCCGGCGAGGTGCTCCGCCAGTCCCCCAACGGCAACCTCCTCGATTTCGTCGCCCATGGCATGGGCCTGATTTCGCACGAGGCGCCGCGCCTCACCGGCTCCGGCCCCGTCCCCTATCCGGGAGACGATGCCGACCAGCCGCTCGAAGCCGGCATGGTGCTGTCGATCGAGACGACGCTCCCCCACCCCCGCCGCGGCTACATCAAGATCGAGGACACCGTCGCCGTCACCGAGACCGGTTGGGAGGCCTTCGGCGACGGGGGGAGAGGCTGGAATATCGGCGGGACGGGGTCCGGAGGCTGACCATTGCGCAGCGCGGGTCTCCGGCATGGCTGACGTGCCAGGCATCGACCAGGTCCATCGATCGCTTCGCGACAACTATCCCGGCGCGCAGTATCACTTCGTCCAGTTTCTTTCCGAGCACCTTGTCGACTGCACCCGCGTCTTCGAGGGCGACCTGACCAGGATGGTGGTGCTCGCGATACTCGGCCAGGCGCTGCTCGGCGCGCATCGGGCACCGGGCGACGCGGGTCCGCGACGGTCGATGACCGCATCCCGCATTGCAGACGTTTCGGGCCTGGATCGAGAGACGGTTCGCCGGAAGCTGAAAGCACTGGCGGCACGCGGCTGGATCAGCCAGAACGCCGATCGTAGCTGGGAGATCGCGGCCGGGCGCGATGGCGAGACCAGGGTTCGACAGGACCTTGCTGGGCTTGACGGTCGCGGCCTTGAAAGGTTGGCGAGGCTCTACGTGGCGCTTCGCCCGATCTGCGAGAAGGCATAGGCGCAATGGGCTGCTCAAAGTAAGCACCTCGTCAATTGCACCGCCGCCCAAACGGGTCGAAGACTGCGCTCCTGTGTTCCCGCCCGCTCGGGGGAAACAAGAGCGTGCCCAAGCGCAGATCAAGCCATTCCCGCACCCGCCTGCTTCCGGTTCTGGCCTTGACGCTGGCGCTCGCGGGAGGGGCGGTGACTCGCGCCGGTGCCGACGCCGGCGCAGGGTCGTGGGAAGACGCTCCGGTCGAAGCCGTCCGCGTCGTGGTCACGGACTTGCAAGCGTCGCCGGAGCGCATCGCGCTTGAAGACCGGGTTCGCCGCGCATTGGCGATCTATCCCGGCTCGACCTTTCGAAACCTGCTGCTCGACTGGGGCATCGGCAAGGTGCGGGCGATCCCGGGGGTGGCCGAGGTCACTCCGGAGCTCTCGCCCGGCTCCGTCGGCGGCGTCGTGGTCACGGTTCGGGTCACCTTCGGCCCCGGCGTCGATGGCCCGCAGCCGCCTTCCTTCCCCTACCTGTTTCAAGACGCGGACTCGCTCCTCAAACTCAAATTCCGCTCGGCCGGCATGGTCTACGCCAACCATGACGCCTGGTATGGCGATCCCCAGGCCTTCGTCGGCGCCAATCCGCTCGCCGATGCGCCATCGGGAGAGGGGTGGGGGACGTCGCTGGAGGGTTACACCGAGCTGGGCATCCAGGGCATCGGCCCGATCGCTCCGTCGGTCTATGCCTATGGCAGCCTTTCCTATGTCCTGAGCGGGACCGTCGGGCAGGAGCTGTTCACCGACGAGCCGCGCGGCTTCGGCGGGATCGAGGACGCCTTCGCCGGTATCGTCACCGGCAAGACGTGGGAGGACGGCTCGCGGCTTGTCGTCAACCTGACCGCCGGCCGGCAGCCTTTCCAGATCGCCGATGGCATGCTGATCCGGCTGGGTGCAGGGAACGGCTTCGAGCGCGCCGCGCTCCAGCTCAATCCGAGGAACGCCGCCGACAATCTGTTCATGGCCGAGGCGCGGTTCAATACCACCCGGCTGCAAGTGTTCCAGCTCGATCCCGACGAAAACGACGAGATCGATACCCGCACCATCATCGACGGACTCAATCTCGATGCCGGCCTTGGCACCGCCACGCAGTTCGGGCTGACCTATCTCAATGTCCCGCGATCGACCTACGGCTACTACACGGCGACGGCGATCGGAACCAGGGCGGGGCTGAACGTCCTGGATGGCCGGTTCTACTGGCTGCCCACGGTCGAGGGCGCATCCGGCCCCTACGCCAAGACCGAGTTCGCCTACCAATGGAACGACGAGAACAGCTTCGCAATGCGGGCCTGGGGCGGCTATGGCGAAGCCGGCTATACCTTCGCCGGCCTGCCTTGGCGTCCGACCGTGAGCTATCGCCTCTCGAGCTTCAGCGGCGACGACCCCGCCACAGCGACCTACGAGCGCTGGGATCCCCTCCTCTCCGGCGGAACGCCCGAGGAATGGGTGCAGGGCCTCAACCACTACAAGATGTTCCAGGACACCAATATCACGGCCAGCCGGTTCCAGGCGCGGCTCCGGCCGGCGGCGCGGTGGGAGGTGGTCCCCCAGTTCTGGCTGTTCACGGCCGCTGAGACCAACAACCTCGGCGGCAGCCTCGCGCAACTGGCGAGCCGTCCGCTCGGCTACGAGGTCAACCTCACCGCAAAGTACTTCCCGAGCCGGAGCGTCTACATGCAGGCCGGGATCGCGGCGACGTTTCCGCGCGCCGGCGTGATCGACGCCATCCCGTCACGACTTGACCCGTGGATCAGCGCCTCCGCGCTTGTTCGCGTGGCCTACTAGGAGGAAGACCGAAATGAACCGCCGCTCGTTGCTCCGGGGCATGGCCGTTGGCGCCGCCACGCTGCCGGCCTACCAGCTCGCTGCCGCCGAGATGGAGACGTCTCCCGCGGATTCCGCCTCCGGCGACGTCGCGATCGCTCCCGTCGATCCGGAGTATTTCGTGCCCGGCCGCTTCACCGGGAAGACGATCGTCATTACCGGCTTCGCCCGCGGCATGGGCAAGGCTGCCGCTATCCGCGCGGCACGGGAAGGGGCCAACGTCGTCGGCATCGACTGGCTGCCCAACGAAGCGAAGGAAACAGCGGCCGGCATCGAGGCGGCGGGCGGCAACATCGCCTTCCTGGTGGGGGATGTCAGCAAGACGCCCGACTGCGACAGCATGGTGTCGCTTGCGGTCGAGACATTCGGGCGGCTCGATCTGGCGCTCAACAATGCCGGCGTGATGGACGGCGTCTATTCCGGCGATCCGATCGACTTCGCCGGGCAGCGGTCGCTGATATTTGCGCCGATCGACATGGCGAGCGACGAGTATTTCGACCGTGTCGTCGCCATCAACACCGCCGGCGTGTTCAAGTCGATGCGCGCCGAACTCCGGCAGATGGTCGCGCAGGGCCAGGGTGGCGCCATCGTCAATGTCGGTTCGATTGCCGCGCTCACGGGCCTCGCCGGCAACCCGGCCTATGTGGCGAGCAAGCACGCCGTCAGCGGCCTCACCGCCAACGCCGCCATCGACTATGCGCCCTATGGCATTCGCGTGAATTCGGTGAACATGGCGGCGACCGACACGCCGATGATCGCGCGGGCGGGCGAACTCGTGGCCAGGATGACGCAGGAAGAGGGCAGGAGCGGCAACATGGGGCGGATCAAGACGCAGTCCATTCTTGCCTACGCCGATCCAAAGCACCGCCCCGCCACGGTATGGGAGCAGGTGGCCGTGATGCTCTTCCTGCTATCCCCCGAGGCGTCGAATCTCACCGGTGCCCAGTATGCCACCGACGGCGGGTGGACGGCCTATTGAGCGGGCGATCCTTTACGCCACCTGCATCAAGATCGAGGACACTGTCGCCGTCACCGAGACCGGCTGGGAGGCCTTCGGCGACGGGGGTAGAGGCTGGAGTATCGGTGGGACGGTGGCGTAGGCGCTCCCATCAAAATTCGGACGCGGCCCGTCAACCTCCGCTCATCCCCGCGCACGCGGGAAATCCGGTTCTCGGGTATCGTCCGCGTGCTGTGAAAAAGCTGGGTCGCCGCGTGCGCGGGCACGAGCGGAATTGGCAATGACGAGACTTGTCCTGGACCTAGGCCAACCGCCGGAATGAGATCACCGGGCAGGCTACCCGCCAGCGATGCGCCGCCACGCGAGCCCGGCGACGGCGATGTCGGCGAGCCCGATCCCGACGGACTTGAAGACCGTGATCGCCTTGCCGTCCGTGCGCCCCGACGCGCGCCCCGCCACGAGGTCTCCCAGTTCGACGATCTTCTCCACAGGGGCCACACCCGGCGCGGCCTGGACCAGGTCGCCTGCTTCCTTCAGGCTCTGCGCGCGATACTCGACCGCGATCAGGCTGGCGCGGGCGAGCGCCAGGTCGTCGAGCTCGCGCGTCGTGGGCAGGCTCGACCCGACCGCGGCGATGAACGTGCCGGGGCGGATCGCGCCGCCGGGAAAGAGCGTCGTCTTCGACCGCGATGCGGTCACGATGATGTCGGCCGACGCGACTGCCTCCTTCGCGCCGACGAGGCGGGTCGGGACGCCGGCGGCCGCTTCGATGCCCGCGGCGAGCGCGGGGTCGCGGCGCTGGGAGCAGAGGAGAACTTCGCTAAGCGGGAAGGCCGCTGCAAACTGGACGGCATGGGCCTGGCCCTGCACGCCCGCGCCGAACACGGCGAGCGTCCGCGACTCGGGTCGCGCCAGGTGGCGCGCGGCGATGACGCTCGTGGCCGCCGTCCGGAGCCGGGTGATGGCGTTCGCCTCGAGTGTGGCGAGCGGCGCACCGGTCACGGTCGAGAACAGGACGATGACGAACGAGAACGCGCCGTCGATGGTCGTATAGACCTTGGCGCCGGCGACCCCCTGGCCGGGGATCACGCCGCCCATCATCGAGAGCTTCACGCCCTGGGCGGTGCTGCGCACGCGCTCCTGGATCGCGGCGTCCCCGCGCGCGAAGCTCCGGAACGCATCGGCGAGGACGGCCTGCACATCCTCGGCGCCGATCGCGGCGTCGATCATCGCGTCGGTGATGAAAAGCATCCCGTCCCCCGGCTCAGCCGACCAGTGCGGCGCGGATCAGGATGCCGATCGAGCCGGCTGCCGCAAGCCCGAGCAGGAAGCGCCGCATCATCTCGCGCGAGAAAAGCCGCTGGAGGGGCGTCGAAATGGCGAAACCGGCGATCATGAACGGGAAGAGGATGAAACCGAGCCAGAACTGGTTGAGGTCGAAGTGGCCGAACACGGCGAGTGTTGCGAGCGACAGAAAACCGCCGGCGAAGAAGACGCAGCCCATGGTGCCGCGCACCTCGGCGGGCGGCACGCGCTGCATGACGATCGCGTAGGGCGCGGCGCCGGACGAGGTGATCGTGCCCATCACGCCCGACCATGCGCCGGCGATGGCCAGCGCCGGATTGGTCGCCTCGACCTTCCACCCGGAGACGCTGAGGATCACGCCGAAGAGGATGAGGCTCGCCAGCACGACGCCGAACAGCGTCGCCGACAGCGCCGTGAGGATCGCGGCACCGGCGACGGTGCCCACGATGCGGCCGGCCATGATGACGCCGAAGTTCCGCCAGTTGATGTCGCGGAAGTCGCGGGTCGCGGCGAGGAAGGCGAGCGCGGTGCCGAGCACGAGGAGGGGGCCGGGGACGAGTTCGGGGAAGAGGAGCACGGAGATCGGCGCCGAGACCATGGCGAAGCCGATGCCGCCGACCCCTTGCGTCAGCGCCGCGCCGAAGACCATCGCCGCCATTCCGGCGAAATAGCCCGAGAGCAGCCCCGCGGGCAGGATGGCGGCCAGGTCGGGCAGCACGGCGCGTCAGCCGCCGAGGTAGACGGTCTTGATGCGGGTGTAGAAGTCCATCACCGTGGCGCCGCCCTGTTCCTTGGCCGCCTGGTTGCTCGAATGCTTGAAGCCACCAAAGGGGGCGTTGAGCGACACGCCGGTGGTCGGGCTGTTGACCTTGACGATGCCGTGACGGGTCTCGCGCGCGAAGCGGAGCACCGAGGGGAGGTGATTTGTGACGAGCGAGACGGCGAGGCCGTATTCGGTCTCGTCGGCAAGCACCATCGCCTCGTCGAGGGTGTCGAAGGGCCGGATCGCCACCACCGGACCAAAGACCTCCTCGCGGAGGAGCCGGCTTTCCGCGGGAAGGTCGGCGATGACCGCCGGGGAGATGAAGTTGCCGTAGGCGAGACGCGCATCGCCGTTGCCACGGAGCGCTTCGCCGCCGGTGGCGACCCGCGCGCCCTCGTCGCGGGCGATGGCGACATAGGAGAGGATCCTGTCGTACTGGCCGCGGGTGGCGACCGGTCCCATCTGGACGCCGTCCTCCGTCCCGGGGCCAACCTTGAACTTGCCCGCCGCCGCCGCGAGCCGCTCGACCAGTGCGTCATAGAGTGGGCGGGCGACGAGCACGCGGCTCGTTCCCGTGCAGGCCTGTCCTGTCAGCCCGAAGGCCCCGCGCTCGATGATCCCCACCGCCTTTGCCATGTCCGCGTCGGCAAGCACGATCGTGGCGTTTTTGCCGCCCATCTCGAGCTGGAGCCGGGTGTCGGTCGAGACTGCCCTGGCGATCTCTCGGCCGACGGCGAACGAGCCGGTGAAGGTCACCGCATCGATGCCGGGGTGCTGCGTGATCGCCTTGCCGACCGCGGCGCCGCGGCCCTGGAGGAGCGCGAGCAGCTTCGGCGGCAGGCCGGCTTCGAGCAGCACCTCGACAAGGCGCTGGCCCATCAGCGGCGTCACCTCGGACGGCTTGAAGATGACGCCGTTGCCGGCGGCGATCGCCGGGGCGATCTTGCGGGCCGCCATCGACAGCGGAAAATTCCACGGCGTGATCACCGCGACGACGCCGACCGGCTGGCGGAGCGAGAACACGATCTGCGCCGCCTCGCTCGCATAGGTTTCGCCGTTGAGGCGGAGCGCCTCGCCGGCATAGAGACGGAAGTTGGCGGCGATACGCCGGGCCTCGTTCCGTGCCTCGGTGAGGGTCTTGCCCTCCTCGCGGGTCAGCTCGGCGGCGATCTCGTCGGCCCGCCGGGCAATGATGTCGGCGGCCTTGAACAGGACGTCGGCGCGCACCTCGGGGGAGGCGGCGGCCCAGGCCGGCCACGCGGAGGACACCGTCTCGACTGCGGCGGCTACGTCCTCGGGCCCCGAATCGGGAAACGCGCCGATCAGGTCGCGATCGTCGGCAGGATTGCGGTCCTCGAAGACAGCGCCGGCGGCGGCCGGCCGCCACTCGCCCGCGATGTGGTTCAGGTGCGTCTCTGTCATGGTCTTCTCGGATGATGCCGGCACGCGCCGGGGCTTCAGGAGGCGGCAGGGGCCGTGGCTGCGAGGGTGGCGGGCGGGTCGATCGTAGGCTCGTCCGTCGGCTCGACAGAGGGGTCGACGGCGGTCTCCGCCGGGGAAGGCGGCGCCTGCGCGGCCGGACGGGCGGGCGCCCCTTTCTCGACCACCTTCCAGGAAACGGCGACATCGCCGGTGACGAAGGTCTGGCACGCCATCCGGTAGCCGGCCGCGAGGTCGGCGTCGGTCAGGTGCTTCCGTTCCTTGTTCTTGACCTTGTCGGTGTTCTCGAGGCCCGCGTCGATGTGGCAGCGGCAGGTGCCGCAGATGCCGCCCCCGCACTTGAACGGGATACCGCCCTGCTGGCGGAGCGAGACCCGCAGCAGATTGCTGTTCTCCTCGGCCGTGACGGTCTTGTTGCCGTTGGTGACGAAGGTGATGGTGATCATCGCAGGTCGCCGCTCTCCGTCTTCGCCGTGCCGGACGAGCCGCTCAGACCTTCTTCAGCTCGATGTCCATGGTGCCGTAGTGGGTGAGGGTGTTCAACTCGGCCCTCGCCTCGTCGAGCGTATCGAACTTCTCGAACAGCTTCGACGGCACGTCGTTGACGATCTGCGGCGGCTCGTCCTCGACGATCCGGATCTTGATCGGGTCGGCGAGCTCGGCGATCGTGAAACTGGCCCGCTTCCGGCCATAGAAGATGTAATCGTAGGATTCGATCGCCTTGAGGCCGGCCGTGATCTCGGTCCGGAACTCGCCGGGCTTGTTGGTCAGGACAACGTACATGGCAAATCACCCCGTGGTGGTGGTTTCGATTTCGGCGGGAGCCGGCTCGGGCGCCCCGGCCTCAGTCCCTTCGAATTCCTGGGTCAACTCGATGTCGTGGTGGATCCAGAGCTGGCAGGCGAGCCGGAAACCCTTCGCGAGCTTGTCGTCGCCGAGGGTCTTCTTCTCCTTCCAGTTGGGCTCCGGAAGGTTCTCGCCGCCCTTGAGGATCAGACTGGTGCAGGTCGCGCATTTCCCCATCCCGCACTTGTACTTGAAGTTCGGGTAGGGGAACTTGCGAATGCCGGCCCTCACGACGAGGTTGGTGTTGTCCGCCACCTCGTCGCGAAAGACCTGGCCGCCCTTGTGAACGGTGACGAACGGCACCGATCAGGCCTGGAGCAGTTCACGCTCTTCGACCGGGACCTTCTTCTCGACCTTGATCAGGTCCGACAGGGGAATGTCCTCGGCGACGTAGTCGTGATAGAGCGCCGTGGTGTAGAGGAGGCGCATCTGGGCGCCGATCTCGCAGATCTTCAGGCACTTCTGCTGCAGTTCCACGGTGCGGGCGTGCTCGAGCACGATCTGGTAGCCGCGCTCGCCGTGGATCTCGTCGGAGACGATGTGCAGGTCGAAGAACTCCACCTCCTCGTCGGTGAAGCCGTACTTGTCGCGGAGCGTCGGCGTCTGCCGGCGGTAGATCGACGGCACCTGCGATTCGAGGCCGACGACGAGGCCGGCGACCGCGACGATCGGGTCTTCGCGCATGGCGACAGCGTAGCACCAGCTCTGCAGGCCGCGCGTGGTGGCCGTCATGTTGTCCGGGTTCTCGACGCGCTCGCGGGTGGTCCCGCAGGCCTCGGCGAAGCGGATCAGAAGGTCGGTGTGGCGGTCGCCGCCGATCTCTTCCTCATACATGTTCTGCAGGAGAAAATCCTTCGCTTCGACGTATTCCGCCGGCATCTTGGCGTAGATGTAGGACAGATAGTCAGCAAACGGGCCAACATAGTGGTAGTGATTCTCGGCCCATCGCGCCAGGTGTTCGCGGCTCAACTTTCCGCTGGCCCATGCGATGCTGAACGGCGCCTTGTTTGCGCTCTTGCCTTTGATGGCATTTTCGAGGGCGGTGCGGAGTTCGTCTGGGTTCAACAGCTGTGGCATGAGTATCGCTCCGGGCGCAGGGACGGGAGGAATGCCGGCCGCGCGATGGCGTCGACCCGCTTGGAATACAGTATACTGAATTTTTCGGGATGCAAGAGGTCCCACGCGGCGCACCGCCAACCACTGACCCGCGTGGATGAATGAGAGACGTCTCCCTTGCCGCACGACGCGACGGAGCCCAGTCCAGTTCTCGGATCAACCCGGGCGCGACGCCCTACTTCTGCCGGGCGAGGCGGCCACAGACTGCGCGCACGCTGGCGCCGGCCTCGCTGTAGCAGTAGTCGAGCGTGTCGGCGTCGAGCAGCTTGAAGGCGTAGGTGCCCTCGTCGTCAGCGCCGACCATCAGGTCGCCATCGGGCGTGAAGGCGCCCCACAACGCCTCCTTGACGTCGTCCTTGTCCGGATAGGCGCGGCTGAGATGGCCGGCGAACGTCCGGCCCTCCTGCCTGGTGATCACCAGCGTCAGCGGGCCCTTGGTGTAGCCGTCCTCGTTGGCGGCGATGCGCTCCCGCTCGCCGGTCCAGACGCCGACGAGGTTGGGGTCGGCGGCCAGCGCGGCGGTGCCGACGGCGATCAGGCCGGCAGCGGCAAGCATGGCAATCTTCATGGCGGTTTTCCTCGATTTTTTGAGGCTCGCGATGCGAAGCGCCCCACACACCCGTACCCGCATCGGCCGGCACGATCAAATCCCGGTGCAGGCCGCCCGGCCTACGCCGCCACCGCGACACCCCGCTTCGGGACCACCACGTCGACACCCGATCCGTCCATCTCCTTGACGAAATGCCCAACCTGGCCGTGGAGCGCGCCGAAGGTCTCGTAGTGGCAGGGGATAACCGTCTCGAAGTCGAAGAAGCGCCGGCAGGCGAGCGCCGCGAGCTTCGGCCCCATGGTGTAGCGGTCGCCGATCGGCACGATGCCGATCTTCGGGGCGTAAATCTCGCCGATCAGCTTCATGCCGTCGAAGATGCCGGTGTCCCCCATGTGGAGGAGCGTCCGCTCACCCTCCGCCCGGATCACTACCCCGCCGGGATTGCCGAGGTAGACGGGCCTGCCGTCGATGGTGGTCGAGGAGGAGTGCCAAGCGGGCACATAGGCGATGCTGAAGGCGCCGAGGTCGAGTTCGCCGCCATGGTTCATCTGCTCGGTGCGGTCGCCCGGAACGCCCAGCCCGACCAGGTAGTCGCTGACTTCCGGGTTGGCAACGAGCAACGCCCCGGTGGCACGGCAGATCTCTACCGCCGAGCCAGTGTGGTCGTCGTGACCGTGGGTGACGACGACATGGGTCGCGCCCTTCGCCGCTGCCTGCCTGTCGCCCTTGAAGGTGGGGTTGTCGAGGAACGGATCGATCAGAATGACCGCCCCCTTCAGGTCGATGCGGAAGGCCGAATGGCCGAACCAGGTGATCTGCATGGTGTCCCCTTGACGTTTTCTTCTATTATGGCGGCAATGATTGCCGTCCCACTCGTTTTCCGCAACCCGAACGCCTGAGGAGCGGCCGTGGTTTCCACGAAGCGGCCGGACCTGACCGTCGAGACGCTGAGGGCGGCGCTGCCGGAGACCGGCGCGCTGCTTGGCCTCGACCTCGGCACCAAGACCATCGGCCTCGCGCTGTCCGATCTCAGCCGCACCATCGCCTCACCGCTTGCGGTCATCCGCCGGACGAAATTCCAGGCCGATCTTCTCGAACTCCGGCGTTACATCGAGACACACCGTCCGGTCGCCCTCGTGCTCGGCCTGCCGGTCAACATGGACGGCACCGAGGGGACGCGGGCCCAGGCGACGCGGGGCTTCGCCCGCAACATCGAGCGGCAATTGGGTCTGCCGATCTTGTTCTGGGACGAACGGCTTTCCACCGCCGCCGTCACCCGCACGCTGATCGAGGCCGATACGAGCCGGAAGCGCCGCGGCGAAGTGGTCGACAAGGTGGCCGCCGCCTACATCCTCCAAGGGGTGCTCGACCGCATGTCGGCGCTTGCGGCCAACCGCGGCGACGCCCCGGCATGAGCGTGGCGGCGGTCTCCGAGGAGACGCCCGCCGATGTCGCGGCGCGGCAATATCCGACGCTGGTCATCCGGCTCGAGAGTGGCCGGCCGGTCGCCGCAGGCCCGCCGGTCTACGAACTGACGAGAGCCGTTGCCAGCGAGCGAGGGCATTTCGCCACCTCGTCCTGGCGCTGGGACGGCGCCAGGCTTCACGCGAAAACCAGTCGCCGCGGCCTGGTCGCCCTCTACTACGCAACGCTGCCGGACGGCTTCGTCATCAGCCCCAGCATTCGCCAGGTCATGGCCGCGGTCGGCACGCTGACGATCGACCGCCCGGCAATGCTTCTCTTCCATCTGGTTCACCACTACGTCGATGACATGACGCCTTATGCGGAGATTCGCGTCCTGCCGCTCGGCGCTGAGCTCACCTGGGAGCCACGTCGCCAGGCGAAGATCTCGCGGCCCGCGCCGGAGCCCCCGGCCCCGTGGACAGGCGGCTACGAGGCGGCGCTGCGGCGCTACGACGAGTTGGTGCGCGCCGCCGTAACCAAGCACCGGGGTTCAGGCCGCCACACGCTGGGCCTGAGCGGCGGCCGGGACTCCCGTCACATCCTGCTTGCGCTCCATGCCGCCGGTCGGGGCGTCGACCGCATCGTCACCGCGCATCATTACCTGACCACGTCCTATGCCGATGTGGCCTCGGCGCAGCAGCTCGCCCGGAGGCTGGGCATGGAGGCCGAGGTGGTGATGCCTCACCCGAACCGGGTGGCGACGGAGATCGCCAAGAACTGGCTGCTCGGTCTCCAGAGCATGAGCCACTCATGGGGCCTCGGCCTCGCCCTCGCGCTGGGTGGGACCCGGTCGGTCTACGACGGCATGAACGGCGGCGGCCTTCTTGGCCAATCCTATATCGGCGAAATCGAACGGAAGCTCTTTCCCGACGGCGCCGACCTGCCGCCCTGGCCGAGACGCGCCGCGGCGGTCATCGACGCGACCTTCGGCCCCCGGGCAATCGCCGGTCTCCCGCCGTTCCTGCGATCGGAGGCGACGATCGATGCGGCGCGAGCAATGTTCACCGTCACGCTCGGCCGCTATGCCGGGTTCATCAGTCCGATGCAGGCCTTTCGATTCTACGAAACCGGGCCGCGCGACGTTGCCCTCGGACTGAGCCTTTCGCCCAACGACGAGGTCCTCTGCCCCCTTGAGGACGAGGACTGCATCGCCTTCGACCTGGGGCTGCCATGGCATATCTCGATCGACGACGAGTTCCGCGACCAGGTCCTGCTCGCCGCCTACCCGGCCTTTGCCGATGTCCCGTTCGAGGTCGACATCGTTCTTCCGCCGGGGCCGCCACTGATCGATCCCCCGGCCGAGAACGAGATGATCGCCCGCGTGTCGCGCGGCGGGGAGAATGAAACCGCAGCCCCGGTTCCCGGACGGTTGCCGCCGCAGAAGGCCCTCAGCCTTCGCCAGATCCAGGTCACCGTCCACCAGCTGCAAGTGATGGCTGCGGAACGGGGCGGCGACATGCTGCTCGGTCTCGCGCGGGAGGAACTCCCCCCGATGCCGCCCGCGCCCTGAGAGGGCTCGCGAAGGGCACGCGCATTGAGGCTCGCCGTCCGGCCGGCTCCGACCTATACTCGAAGTCAAATTCCGGCAGGCTGCGGCTGGCTGCCGAATGGGAGGAGCAATGCCGATGCCGGTGACGCACGAGCCCTGGCTCGTGGCGCTGTCACTGATCGTGGCGATCCAGGGCGCCTATGTCGGGCTGAGCCTTGCCGTGCAGGTGCGGAGCGCAGCGGGCGCCGAGCGCCGGCTGCTCCTCGCCGGCGCGGCGCTGTCGCTCGGCGTTGCGATCTGGTCGATGCACTTCGTCGCGATGCTCGCGGCGCGGCTGCCCGCTCTGGTCGACTATCTCGTCTTCCCGACGCTTTTGTCCTTCCTCGTGTGCGTGCTGGTGGTCGGCGCCGGCGTGTTCGCGGCAAGCGCCATCCCGCTCACTCGAACCCGGCTTGCCGCCTCGGCCCTGTTCATGGGCGTCGGCATCGCCACCATGCACTATCTCGGCATGATGGCGCTCCATGCCAGCCTGCATATGACCCACGATCCCCTCCTCGTGGCGGCAAGCGTCGTGGTGGCCGTCGCCGCCTCGGGTCTGGCGCTCCACATCGCCAACACCGCCAATGGCCGGCCGCCGCTCTTCCTTTCCGCAGCGGCGCTCGGCATCGCCATTGCCGGCATGCACTACATCGCCATGGCGGCCGTCTCCATCGTGCCGATGGGGCAAGGCCACGAGCCGGTCAGTGCGCCGGCGATCTCGGCCGATCTCCTCGCCATCGTCGTGGCGATCGTCGCCTTCATCGTTTCGGGCTTGTTCCTGCTGATTCTCGTCCCCGACCGGGATGCGGCCGAAGCCGATGTCTTACCGGCGCAGGCGGATCCGGCCCTCCTTGATGCAACCGAGGACGCCGGAACCCCGACCGGCACGGACGTGACTACTCAGCGCCCCGCGGAAGGGGACGGGCCCGCGGCGTGGCTGCCGGTCCTCCACGACGGCGCGACGATCCAACTCCCCGTCGACAGCGTCGTGGCCGTGCACGCCAACGCCCACTACACCTACGTGTTCGACGGCAACGACAAATACTTCTGCCAGCTCGCCATCGGCGATGTCGAGCAGCGGCTCGACCCGATTCGTTTCGCCCGGGTGCATCGCAGCCACATCATCAATGTCGACCGCATCGTCCGGCTGAAGAAGACCGGCGACAATGGCCTCATCGAACTGGCGGGCGAGACGGCCTGTAGCGTGCCGGTAAGCCGGAGCCGTATGGCCTGGGTGCGGTCCCAGATCGCGCAGGCGAAACCGAGCCGGCCCGCGGCGGTTTCCGGCTGATTGCCCTGGCAGGCAGCCCCCGAACTGGGTCAATCACGCTGACGCATTTCGTGCGCGAGCGGCCGCATTTCGTGCAGGGAACGCCCCGGCCGTGCATCGGCGCTTGTGCATAACGGTCGGCGCTCTCCAGACTGGAACTGGAATAACCCGAACATCCACCAGGTGGGTCGCGGGCGTAGCCGGGCGGAGATCCGGCGACAACACGCGGCCGGGGAGGAAACCCATGATTCCAGGCGCTTTCGCCTACCACCGTCCGAAATCCGTCGCCGACGCGGTGGCGCTGCTCGCCGACCTCGGCGACGACGCGCGGCCGCTCGCCGGTGGCCACAGCCTGATCCCGGTGATGAAGCTCCGTCTCGCCGAGCCGGCCCATCTGGTCGACCTCGGCGGCATCGCCGACCTCAAGGGCATCCGCGCCGACGGGAACGACGTCGTGATCGGGGCGATGACCACGCAGCACGAGGTGATCGCCTCCGACCTGCTCGCATCCAAGGCGCCGCTGCTGCGCGAGGCCGCGCTGGTCATCGCCGACCCGCAGGTCCGCTATGTCGGCACGATCGGCGGCAACGCCGCCAACGGCGACCCCGGCAACGACATGCCGGCGGTGATGATGACCCTCGGCGCGACCTACGAGCTGACGTCGAAGGCCGGGACCCGCAAGGTCGCGGCCCGCGACTTCTACCAGGGCGTCTACACCACGGCGCTGCAGCCGGGCGAGATGCTGACCGCGATCCGTATCCCCGTGCCGCCTGCGGGCCACGGCTGGGCCTACGAGAAGCTGAAGCGGAAGATCGGTGACTACGCCACCGCCGCGGCGGCCGTCGTCATTACCGTGGCGGGCGGCAAGGTCGCGTCCTGCGCCATCGGCCTCACCAATGTCGGCGACACCGCATTGTTTGCCAAGGACGCCGCGGCGATCCTGACCGGCTCCACGCTCGACGACGCCACCGTCGGCAAGGCGGTGGCCGCCGCCGAGGCGATCACCTCGCCCGCCTCCGATGCGCACGGACCGGCGGCGTACCGCACGAAGATGGCCGGCGTGATGCTCCGCCGCGCGCTCGCCCGCGCCCGGTCGCGGGCCAAGGGCTGAGGGAGGACGGACATATGGCCAAGACTCAGATTTCAGTGAAGGTGAACGGCAAGCAGGTCGACGCGCTGGTCGAGCCGCGGACGCTGCTCATCCATTTCCTCCGCGAGGACCTCAGCCTTACCGGCCCGCATATCGGCTGCGAGACCAGCCATTGCGGGGCCTGCACGGTCGATGTCGACGGCAAGTCGATCAAGGCCTGCACCCGCTTCGCCGTGCAGGCCGACGGGACGGAGATCATCACCATCGAGGGGATCGCCAACCCCGACGGCACGCTCCACGCGCTGCAGGAGGGCTTCCGCGAGATGCACGGGCTGCAATGCGGCTTCTGCACGCCGGGGATGATCACCCGCGCCTACCGGCTCCTGCAGGAGAACCCGCAGCCGACCGAGGACGAAATCCGCCACGGCATCAGCGGCAACATCTGCCGCTGCACCGGCTACCAGAACATTGTCAGGGCCATTCAATACGCCGCCGCGAAACTCGCCGGCGTACCGTTTCAGGAGGCCGCGGAATGAACGACACCACCCTCACCTCCACAGAGCGCGCCGAGAAGCTCGAAGGCCTCGGCTGCAAGCGGAAGCGCGTCGAGGATGTCCGCTTCACCCAGGGCAAGGGCAACTATGTCGACGACATCAAGCTGCCCGGCATGCTCTATGGCGACTTCGTCCGCTCGCCCTACGCCCACGCCCGGGTCAAGTCGATCGATGCGTCGAAGGCCAAGGCCCTCTCCGGCGTCGTCGCGGTGCTGACCGCGGCCGACCTCAAGCCGCTCAACCTCCACTACATGCCGACGCTCGCCGGCGACGTGCAGGCGGTGCTGGCCGAGGACTATGTCCTCTTCCAGAACCAGGAAGTCGCCTTCGTGCTGGCGGACGACCGTTACGTCGCCGCCGACGGGGTCGAGCTGGTCGATGTCGACTATGACGAGCTGCCGGTTCTCGTCGACCCCATGAAGGCGATGGCGCCCGATGCGACGGTGGTGCGCGAAGACCGCAAGGACCTTGCCGACGGCGCCCACGGCCCGCGCAAGCACCCCAACCACATCTTCAACTGGCAGGCCGGCGACAAGGCCGCTGCCGACGAGGCCTTCGCCAAGGCCGACGTCACCATCAAGGAGATGATCCCCTACCAGCGGGTCCATCCCTCCCCGCTCGAGACCTGCCAGTGCGTCGCCTCCTACAGCAAGATCACCGGCGACCTGACGCTGTGGGGCACCTTCCAGGCGCCGCACGTCATCCGCACCGTGGCCTCGCTGATCTCGAAGATCCCCGAGCACAAAATCCACGTCATCGCACCGGACATCGGCGGCGGCTTCGGCAACAAGGTCGGCGCCTATTCGGGCTACATTTGCGCCATCGTGGCCTCGATCGTCACCGGCCAGCCGGTGAAGTGGGTCGAGGACCGCATCGAGAACCTCACCACAACCGCCTTCGCCCGCGACTTCTTCATGGAGACGGAGATCGCCTGCACCAGGGACGGCAAGGTGCTCGGCCTCCGCTGCTACACCATCGCCGACCACGGTGCCTTCGACGCCTGCGCCAATGCCAGCAAATGGCCGGCCGGGCTGTTCTCGATCATCTCCGGCGCCTACGACTTCCCGGCCGCATGGTGCTCGGTCGACGGCGTCTACACCAACAAGGCGCCGGGCGGCGTCGCCTATCGCTGTTCGTTCCGGGTCACCGAAGCCGCCTTCGCCGTCGAACGGGCGATGGACATCATGGCCCAGAAGCTCGGCATGGACCCGGCCGAGTTCCGGATGAAGAACCTGATCCGCAAGGAGCAGTTCCCCTACACCTCGGCCTTCGGCTGGCAGTACGATTCCGGCGACTATCACCCCGCGCTCCAGAAGGCGCTGGACACCACCGGCTACACCGCGCTCCGTGCCGAGCAGAAGGCGAAGCAGGAGGCGTTCCGCCGCGGGGAGACCCGCGAACTGATGGGGATCGGCATCGCCTTCTTCACCGAGATCGTTGGCGCCGGGCCGTCGCGTGCCTGCGACATCCTCGGCATCGCGATGTTCGATTCGGCCGAGATCCGAGTGCATCCGACCGGCTCGGTGATCGCCCGCCTCGGCACCAAGAGCCAGGGCCAGGGCCATGAAACCACCTACGGCCAGATCATTGCGTCGGAGATCGGCATCGCCGCCGACCTGATCACCATCGAGGAGGGCAACACCGACACCGCGCCCTACGGGCTCGGCACCTATGGCTCGCGCTCGACGCCGGTATCCGGTGCCGCGACCGCGATGGCGGCGCGGAAGATCAAGGCCAAGGCGCAGATGATCGCGGCCTATCTCCTCGAGGTCCACGAGGACGACCTCGAATGGGACGTCGACCGCTTCAAGGTGCGCGGCAATCCGGAACGGTCGAAGACCATGACCGAACTCGCCTGGGCGGCCTATCACGAGGTGCCGCCCGGCATGGAGCCGGGGCTGGAGGCGGTCAACTACTACGACCCGCCGAACTTCACCTACCCCTTCGGCGCCTATATCTGCGTGGCCGATGTCGACGTCGACACCGGCGAGACGAAGATCCGCCGCTTCTACGCGCTCGACGATTGCGGCACCCGCATCAACCCGATGATCATCGAGGGCCAGGTCCACGGCGGGCTGACGGAAGCCTTCGCCATCGCGATGGGCCAGGAGATCCGCTACGACGAGAACGGCAACTGTACGACCGGCTCGTTCCAGGACTACTTCATGCCGACCGCGGTCGAGACGCCGAAATGGGAGACGGACTGGACGACGACGCCCTCGCCGCACCATCCGATCGGCGCCAAGGGCGTCGGCGAGTCGCCCAATGTCGGTGGCGTGCCGGCCTTCTCCAACGCCATCAACGACGCCTTCGCCTTCCTCGGCGGCGGCAACATCGCCATGCCGCACGACCATTGGCGGACATGGACGGTGGCGGAGCGGCTCGGGCTGCACAAATAGTCCGCGGCGCGTAGCATCGGACCGGAGAATCCGATGTGGAGGGCCGAGCGAATGGAGACGATCGAACCGAACGCGGCGAGCTTCAAGGAAGCGGAGCGCACCGGCTGGAGCGAGAAGGCCCCGGTCTATGACGACTTCGCCGGCCGCATCACCGCCGGCGCCGTCGGCCCGCTGCTCGATGCCATCGGCCTTCAGCCGGACGTGGCGTTCCTCGACATATGCTGCGGGACCGGCGCCCTCGCCGCTGAAGCGGCGCGCCGCGGCGCCGACGTCACCGCCATCGACTTCGCCGCGCCGATGGTCGCGGAGGCGGAGCGGCGCTTTCCCGGCATCGCCTTCGCCCATGGCGACGCCGAGGCGCTCGACTTTCCCGACGGCAGCTTCGACGCGGCGGCCTGCGGCTTCGGCGTGCTCCACCTCGCCGATCCCGACCGGGCGCTTATGGAAGCGCACCGTGTGCTCCGCTCCGGCGGCCGCTATGCCTTCACGGTGTGGAAGGGACCCCCCGACCACGACTTCTTCCGTCTTGTCGGCGAAGCCATCGCAGCCCATGGCGCGACCGTGGAACTACCGCCGGCGCCGCCGATGTTCCGCTTCGCCGACCCGGACGAGGCGCGGCGCGCGATGGAGGCGGCGGGGTTCGCGGACGTGACGGTGCGCGAGCTGCCGCTCGTATGGGCGATCGACGGCCCGCGCGACGTGCTCGCCTATGTCGAGAAGTGCACGATGCGGATCGCCATGGTGCTCGACCGGCAGACCGAGGACGCGCGGGCCCGCATCCATGCCGCTATCTTCGACGGCGCCACGGCCTTCCGCCGCGGCGACGGCTACGAAGTCGCGTGGCCGGCGATCCTTGCCGCGGGACGGAAGCGATGACCCGCGAGGAAATCGCCGCGCGTCTCGGGGAGGTCGGCTACGTTGCCGACCGCGATCTCGCCACCGCGCTGTGGCTGATGGCGTTCCTCAAGCGCCCGCTGTTGCTGGAAGGCGAGGCCGGCGTCGGCAAGACCGAGGTCGCCAAGGCCATCGCCGCGATTCACGGCGCCGAGCTCATCCGCCTCCAGTGCTACGAGGGCCTCGACCAGAACGCGGCGCTCTACGAGTGGAACTACCAGCGCCAGCTTCTCGCCATCAAGGCACGCGAGGGCGACGACGCCGACGCGATCGAGGAGCACATCTTCTCGGAGCGCTACCTGCTCGAGCGGCCGCTCCTCGCCGCGATTCGGCGCATCGATCCGCCGGTGCTCCTGATCGACGAGGTCGACCGCGCCGACGAGGAATTCGAGGCGTTCCTGCTCGAAGTGCTGTCCGACTTCCAGGTTTCGATTCCCGAACTCGGCACGATCACCGCGACCGCCATCCCTCGGGTGGTGCTGACCTCGAACGGGACGCGGGAGCTTTCCGACGCGCTGCGCCGCCGCTGCCTCTATCACTACGTCGATTTCCCCGACGTCGAGCGCGAGGCGCGCATCATCCTAGCGCGGCTTCCGGGCATCGACGCGGCGCTCGCGGCGCAGGTGGCGGTCATGGTCGGCGCCATCCGCAAGGAAGACCTGCGGAAAGTCCCCGGCGTGGCCGAGACGCTCGACTGGGCGGCGACGCTCGCCGGCCTCCAGATCCACGACCTTCGCGCCGAGCCCGAAGCCGTGCACGAAACGATGATCGCCCTCCTGAAGACGCACGAGGACCGGCTCCGGGTCACGCCCGAAGTGACGGAGCGGCTCCTCGGCAAGGTGGCGTGATGAGTGTTCCTCTCCGTTTCCCCAAACTCCAACTGACATCCCCGCGCAAGCGGGGACCTCGTAAACGATGCCGGCACTCGATCGGAATCGACGGTGGTTACTGGGTCCCCTTCCCTCGCCCGGCTTTGCCGGGCTCGCCGGGGATGACAGTTTGGGATGCGGCTGGGGTGGCGCAATGACCGCGCTGGTGAAGCCAAGCCCCATTGGCCCTGCCGCGCGGCGGCGGCTGGCCGGGTTCGTGCGCGCGCTTCGCGACAACGGCTATGGCGTGGGCCTCGCCGAGACCCGCGATGCGCTGCAGGTGATGGCATCCAGCGCGGCCGACCAGCGCGAGCGCTTGCAGCCGGCGTTCCGCGCATTGTTCTCCGCCGACCGTTCCGACTGGCAGCGGTTCGACGAGATTTTCGCCGCCTACTGGACCGGGCAGCACAGCCGCCGCATCCAGTCCGTCACCGGCGGCGCCGCGGCCAACGCGCGACGGCGACACGACAAGCCGGGCCCGCCCGGCCTCGGCGCCGGCGCCCCGAGCAAGGTCGAGCGCCGGCCGGGCGACGAGGGCATCGCCGGCGAGGGCAAGGCCCGCCGCGAGGGAGCGTCACGGGCGGAGCTCCTCTCGGCCGCCGACATGCGCCACATCGACGACCCCGACGAAATCGCGGAGACTCATGCGCTGGCGGAGCGGCTGGCGCGGACGATGCGGGCGCGGATCGTGCGCAGGACGCAGGCGCGGCGGCGTGGATCGCGCCTCGACCTCCGCCGCACCATCCACCGGAGCATCTCCCACGGCGGGACGCCGATCGACCTCGTCTGGCGCCGCCGGAAGGAGAGGCCGCTCCGCCTCGTCGTGCTCCTCGATGCGTCAGGGTCGATGAGCCTCTACACCGCCTTCTTCGTCCGCTTCCTGCACGGCGTGGTCGATGCGTTCCGGGAAGCGGAGGCCTTCGTTTTCCATACCCGCCTCGCCCACATCTCGGCGACGCTTCGCGACCGGAACGTCGAGCGGGCGGTCGACCGGCTGTCGCTGATGGCGCAGGGGATCGGCGGCGGCACCAGGATCGGCGAGAGCCTCGCGACCTTCAACCAGTGGCACGCCAGGCGCGTGATCAATTCGCGGACGGCGGTGATCATCGTCTCCGACGGCTACGATACCGGTCCGCCGGAAGCGCTCGCCGCCGAGATGCGCCGGCTCCGCCGCCGGGCGAAGCGCATCATCTGGCTCAACCCGCTGATCGGCTGGAAGGACTACGCACCGGAGGCCCGCGCGATGCAGGCGGCGCTACCCTTCGTCGACCTGTTCGCGCCGGCGCACAATCTCGACAGCCTGGCTGCGCTCGAGCCGCACCTCCGGAGGCTTTGACTCGCGATGAACCGCGCCCGCGACATCCTCGATCTCGTCTCCTCTCTGAAGGACAAGGGCGAGCCCTTCGCACTTGCGACCGTGGTCCGGACCGTTGCCGCCACCGCCGCCAAGGCCGGCGCCAAGGCGGTGATCCTGCCCGACGGCTCGATCACCGAGGGCTGGATCGGTGGCGGCTGCGCCCGCGGCGCCGTGGTGAAGGCGGCGCGGGAATCGCTCGCCGACGGCGAGTCGCGGCTGGTTTCGGTGCAGCCGGAGGACCTCCTCGACGCCCACGGCGTGCAGGCCGGCGAGATGAAGGAGGGCGTGCGGTTCGCCCGGAACACCTGCCCCAGCCAGGGGACGATGGACATCTTCGTCGAGCCGATGCTGCCGCGCGCCGAGATCGTGGTCTGCGGCTCGAGCCCGGTAGCGGTCGCCATCGCCGACCTCGGCCGGCGCATGGGCTTCGTCATGACCGCTTGCGCGCCGGCGGCCGAACAGGCCGCCTTCGCCGAGCCCGACCGGCGGATCGAGGGCTATGCCCTTCCGGTCAGCGGCGAGGGGCAGCGCTACATCGTGGTCTCGACCCAGAGCCGCGGCGACGAGGCGGCGCTGCAGGCGGCGCTGTCGGTGGAAAGCGACTACGTCGCCTTCGTCGGCAGCCGGAAGAAGGCCGGGACGCTGAAGGCGAAGCTCCGCGACAAGGGGGTCGACGAAGCGCGGATCGACCGGCTCAAGGCCCCGGCCGGCCTCGACCTCGGTGCGATCACCCCGGAGGAGATCGCGCTCTCGATCCTCGCCGAGATCGTGATGCTCCGGCGGAAGCGCCAGCGCGCCGAGGCGGAGGCCGACGGATGACGGAGCGCGCCGCCCTCGCCACGCCCGCCGGCCGGCGTCCCGCGACGGCGGTGATGCTGGTCCTGTCGATCTGCGGCATGGCGATCGGGCTCGCCATCGATTGCGGCACCACCCCGCCGGACCTGCTCGCCGCGCTCTGCGCCGGGGCCTCTGGCAGCCTGGCGGCGACGCTCAGCTTCCACGTTGCCGTGATGCCGGCGAGCTACGCAATGATGGGCGTGGCAGCGCTGCTCGCCGCCGCCTTCAACGCGACGAACGCGGGACCGGACCGCCGGACGGCACCGCACCTTGCCGCAGCCGCGGCGTCGGTGATCGCGATGCTGCTCGGCATGTTCGCCGGCGGCTGGCTGGCGCCGGACGCAGCGGCGCTGCTCGGGATCGGGCCAGGCTTCGGGTCGCTCGTGGCCGGCATGGTGGCCGGAATGACCGTCGTCGCTGCAGGCGTTTCGGCGATCGCGCGCGCTCTCGACGCCGCGACCGCCCGGGCAGAACGAAAGCCGGCTCAGTACATCATGTACCAGTAGATCATCGCCGGCGGATCGTTCTCGTTCGGCTGCATTGTCTTCTGCCACTCGTGGAAGCGCTCGCGAAGTCCGCGCTTGTGCGGATCCATCTCGGCCATCTTCTCGTTCATCTGCCGAAGCCGGCGGACCAGCGTCTTCATGAACAGCGCGGCGCGCGCCGGGTCGGTCTGGATCGAGTCGTTGAATTCTTCGTAATTGGTGACGACGCATTCGGTGTCGATGACCGCCTTGACCGTGGCCGAGCGGGGGCCGGGGTCGATCAGGCTCATCTCGCCGAACACCTCGCCGGACTTGAGCACGCCGATATTCTTGGCCTTGGCGCCTTCGCCGATCGACACCTCGACCGAACCGTCGATGATGAGGAAGGCGGTGTCGCCCTGCTCGCCTTCGGTGAGGATTGTGTCGCCGCCCTTGAACTTCACGGTACGCATCGCAAAAGCCCTCTTGTGTTGGAAGCTCGGCCGGACGATAGCCGAGCGGAGCGCCGGACGGTAGGCTAGGCGCTTCGAACGGGAAAAGAAAATGAACGCCGAGTCCGCCGCGCCCCGCTATGCCATCGAACCGCAACCGATACCAGCCCTGCCGATCGCCGGCTCGGAGCTGCTCTTCCCTGTCCACCGGGTCTATTGCGTCGGCCGGAACTACGCCGCCCACGCCGTCGAGATGGGCGGCGACCCGAACCGGGAGACGCCGTTCTTCTTCCAGAAAAACCCCGACAACCTCAACCTGACCGGCGTCTTCCCCTACCCGCTGGCGTCGAAGGACGTGCATTTCGAGGTCGAGATGGTGGTGGCAATCGGAACGGGCGGTACCGAGATTCCCGTCGCGGCGGCGCTCGATCACGTCTTCGGCTACGCGGTCGGCATCGACATGACCCGCCGGGACCTCCAGGCCAGGGCCAAGGAACTGCAGCGGCCGTGGGAGGTGGCGAAGGCCTTCGAGGCCTCCGCCCCGTGCTCGGCTCTGAAGCCGGCGGGGGAGATCGGCCATCCGTCAACCGGCGCGATCTGGCTCGACGTCAACGGCGCGCGGAAGCAGACCGGCGACCTCAACCAGATGATCTGGAAGGCGCCGGAGATGATCAGCTATCTCTCCGGCCTGTTCACTCTCCAGCCCGGAGATTTGATCTTCTCCGGCACGCCATCGGGCGTCGGGGCGATCATGCGCGGCGACGTGATGCATGCGCATGTCGACGGCGTGGGGGAAATCGAAGTACGGGTGGAGTGAGGTTTATCCAGTGCGTGCTTCGAGGCTCGCCGCATAGCGGCGGGCACCCTCGGATCAAGCCCGAGGGCAGGCTCTCAGCATGAGGAACGGGGGGCGGACTTCAAGAGAGAAAGGCGAGAGGCGAGCACGAAGGGATCATTGTCCTCACCGCAAGGAATGCGATAGCGCACCGATCTCAGCCCCGCTTAATCGCGCGCAAGAGGCTGTGAAGAAATCGGTATGCCGCATCGGTCGGACATCGCTCGAGTCGGCCGTGAAGAATGCGGGTGAGGCTGGGATCAGGGGAAGGATGGCGATCGGGCTCGGAGTGCGGCGAGTTGGAGTAGGGCGCACAAAAGCACTGCGAACCATCGCAGGAGCAGGTGGAAGTTATAACCGGCGGCGGCGAGG
>JALHRF010000029.1 GCA_022841545.1 Bauldia sp.
CCTCGACGGCTGGCTCCGCGCGCCGCACATGCGGGAATGGTGGGGCGACCCGGAGGAGGAGCTCGGCTTCATCCGCGACATGGTCGAGGGCCGCGACACGACGCGGCCGTACCTGATCCTGCGCGATGGCGCGCCGGTCGGCTATATCCAGTACTGGTTCATCGGCCATCATCAGAACGAGACGTGGATCAGGGATCATCCGTGGCTCGCCGCGCTGCCGGCGGAGACGGTCGGCGTCGACCTGTCGATCGGGGTGCCGGAGCTGCTGTCGCGCGGCATCGGCACGGCGGCGCTGAAGGCGTTCATCGCCATGCTCCGCGACGAGGGGCACGGGACGATCATCATCGACCCGGACCCGGACAACAAACGTGCCGTGCGCGCCTATATGAAGGCGGGCTTCCGGCCGCTCCCTGACCTGCCCGGCGTGCCGGACGATACGCTGATCATGCAATACGACCCGAACGCAAACGAGACATCATCAACTTTCAGTTAGAGCATTTATTTCTGGGAGGGAAGAAATGGCAGATCGAGTTCACATCATATGGGACAATTCCAATATATTCCTCTCTGGTAAGCAAGTATGTGGCGAAAAAGAGCAAAAGGACGAATTCTTTCGGATAAATTTTGAAAGCCTCATTGATTTGGCGGCGGATAGTAGGCCTATCGAGCAAGTTTTTTGCGTGGGCTCGATTCCACCTCCGACAGACAGTGTTTGGGGACACATCGAGAAAAAAACTGGAAAGAAGCCTGAGCTATACGAAAGAGGTGCGAAATCAGGAAAAGAGCAGGCGGTTGATCAAGCACTTCAAACTAGAATGTTAAGACTTGGATACGATTTCGACCCCCCCGAAACGTTAGTTCTGCTGAGCGGAGACGGAAGGGGCATTCAAGATGGTGTAGGATTTTTTGCAGATTCAAAAAGACTTCATCGAATTGGATGGAAGGTGGAAATCATCGCTTGGCGATCCCACTGTGCAAAGGCAATGGCGGAGTGGGCAACTAACGAGGGGGTATTTGTCGATCTTGAGCAATTCTATGCACAAGTGACCTTTCTAGAAAAACTACGACGCGCCAAGCCACTAAATCTCAAAACGAGACCAAGAAGATCGTAAGCATGACCACCTTCTCCCCCCGCGAAATCGTCTCCGAACTGGACCGCTACATCATCGGCCAGAACGACGCCAAGCGCGCCGTCGCCATCGCGCTCAGGAATCGCTGGCGGCGCCAGCAGCTCACCGGCACGATGAAGGAGGAGGTCCTGCCGAAGAACATCCTGATGATCGGGCCGACCGGCATCGGCAAGACCGAGATCTCGCGCCGCCTGGCGAAGCTCGCCGGCGCGCCGTTCCTGAAGATCGAGGCGACCAAGTTCACCGAGGTCGGCTATGTCGGCCGCGACGTCGAGCAGATCGTGCGCGACCTGGTCGAGGTCGGCATCGGGCTCGTCCGCGACCGGAAGCGGAAGGAAGTGGCGGCCAAGGCCGAGCAGAGCGCGGAGGAGCGGGTGCTGACCGCGCTCGTCGGCGAATCGTCCTCGCCGGCGACGCGGGAGTCGTTTCGGAAGAAGCTCCGAGAGGGCGAGCTCGCCGACAAGGAGATCGAGATCGAGGTGCGGGACACGGCCGGCAAGATGCCGTCCTTCGACATCCCCGGCATGCCCGGCGCGAGCGTCGGGGTGATGAACATCTCCGACATGCTCGGCAAGGCCTTCGGCCAGCGCACCAAGAAGCGGAAGGTGACGGTGGGCGACAGCTACGACATCCTGATCGCGGAGGAGTCCGACCGGCTGCTGGACGACGACGAGGTGGTCGCCGAGGCGATCGCCGCGGTCGAGAATGACGGCATCGTCTTCCTCGACGAGATCGACAAGATCTGCGCGCGCGAAGGCCGCTACGGTGGCGACGTGAGCCGGGAAGGCGTGCAGCGCGACCTCCTGCCGCTGATCGAGGGCACCACGGTCGCGACCAAGCACGGGCCGGTGAAGACCGACCACATCCTGTTCATCGCCTCGGGCGCGTTCCATGTCGCCAAGCCGTCTGATCTCCTGCCCGAGCTGCAGGGCCGGCTGCCGATCCGGGTCGAGCTGCAGCCGCTGACCAAGAACGACTTCCGCCGCATCCTGACCGAGCCCGAGGCGAGCCTGATCAAGCAGTACATCGCGCTGATGGCGACCGAGGGCGTGACGCTCGAGGTGACCGACGACGCGATCGATTCGATCGCCTCGATCGCGGTGTCGATCAACTCGAACATCGAGAACATCGGCGCGCGGCGGCTGCAGACGGTGATGGAGCGCATCCTCGACGAGGTGAGCTTCTCGGCGGCCGACCGCAACGGCGATACCGTGACGATCGACGCCGCCTATGTCGAGGCCCACATCGGCGACCTCGCCCGCAACATGGACCTGTCGCGATTCATTCTGTGATTGACCCATGCATGAGGCATGGAAGGAACGCCATTAAATCAGGATTGTCGGTATGATGAGCTATAGGAGGGCGTTCCATAACTCATAGCGTGGAAGCGGCAGAAGCAAGATTGGCCCGCATTCACATGGGACGAAGCGGCACCGGAGCGCAGGGAGGCGCAGTTCCTGCTGCGCTCGGTGATGCGAGGCATTGCTTCCTGCGGTGACTATCGAGCAGGATGTCCACATAAGGTGCGGTGATTGTGTCGAGGTACATCCATCAGGCTGCGCGCCCTCGCTGCCAAGGGGAATGCCGCAGCGCCTCCATACGGCGGCCACCGTGCAAGAATCGGGTGGTGGGGGGTAAGGTGAGCGCCTAAGTCGGGGTGGTGCCCACCCCTAACGCCGAGGTTGTCATGTCGCTCGCCGCCGCCTTCGAAACGCCCGTGCCCGTGACGATGGGCAATCATGCGCCGCGGAGCGACTACGACTACGTCCGCCGCGCGGTCGAGTACATCTCGCAGCACTGGCGCGACCAGCCGTCGCTCGAGACGATCGCCGAGGTGGTGGGGATGAAGCCCTTGTCGCTGCAGCGGCTGTTCACCCGCTGGGCGGGGCTGTCGCCAAAGGCCTTCGTCCAGGCGCTCACCCTCGATCATGCGCGCTCGCTCCTCGCCGACTCGGCATCGGTGCTCGACGCGACCTACGAGGTCGGCCTGTCGGGACCGGGCCGCCTCCACGACCTCTTCATCACCCACGACGCCATGACCCCGGGCGACTACAAGGCGCGGGGCGCCGGCATCGTCATCCGCTGGGCGTTCCATTCCTCACCTTTCGGTCAGGCGCTGGTGATGATCACCGACCGCGGGTTGGCCGGCCTCGCCTTCGCGGACGCGGGCAGCGAGACCTCGGCGCTCGCCGACATGAAGGCGCGCTGGCCTGAAGCCGACTACGTCGAGGACTACGAGGCGACCGCGCCCTATGCCCGCCGCACCTTCGATCGCGAGACCTGGCGCCCGGAACAGCCCTTGAAGATCTTCATGATCGGCTCGGACTTCGAGGTCCGGGTCTGGGAGACGCTGCTTCGCCTGCCGCTCGGCAAGGCGACGACCTATTCCGACATCGCCGCCCATATCGGCAAACCCGCGGCGGCGCGGGCGGTGGGGGCTGCGGTGGGCAAGAACCCGATCTCGTTCGTGGTCCCCTGCCATCGGGTGCTCGGCAAGGGCGGCAGCCTCTGCGGCTACCATTGGGGCCTGACCCGGAAGCGCGCCATCCTCGGCTGGGAGGCGGGGGTGGTCGGGGACAGCGAGGGGTGAGGGCCGCCCTCCGGCGGCGACACCTGCGCCCACGATCCAGCCGATGACGCTGACGGTGCGGTCACCCGAACGCAGGATGGGAGGCTTCGTAGCTGGCCGGCGCGGGCAGGCCGCTCAGCCCGCGTAGAGCCCCGGCCGCGTCTCCAGCCTGATTTCGACCGGCTGCCCGGTCCTGAGCGCGGCGATGCCGGCATCGGCGATGGCGGTGGCCGCATAGCCGTCCCAGGCGCTGGCGCCGCCGGCGCCCACCGCGCCGCCATCGGCGATGGCATCGATCCAGGCCTGGAGTTCGATGCGGTAGGCGTCGGCGAAGCGCCTGCGCCAGTCGGTGCCGTGGAGGATGCCCTCGCGGCCGTCGTGGCGGAGCACGGTATCGCTCCGCGGCTGAAGCTCGATCGCGCCCTTCTCGCAGACGAGCTCGCCCCGCACGTCGTAGCCGTATTGGGCGTTGATGAAGATCTCGATCTCGACCACCGGGCCGCCGGCCATCTCGAGGATCAGAATCTGCGGGTCGCGGACGGTGGTGAGGCGGCTCGGCCGCGGGGTCACCACGATGGCGCGGGCCGCTTCGGCGTCGAGCAGCCAGCGGGCAATGTCGATCTCGTGGACGCCGGAATTGGCGATCAGCCCTTCGGACGTGGTGTAGCCGGTCGACTGCCGGTTGCGGTGGATGCAATGGAAGATCAGCGCTGCGCCGAGATCGCCGCTCTCAAGCGCCCGCTTCATCGACACATAGCCGGGATCGAAGCGCCGCATGAAGCCGACCTGGATCATCTGCCTGCCCATCCCGACCTCGCGCCCGACGATGTCGAGGCAATCCCCCGCGGAGGTAGCGAGCGGCTTCTCGCAGAGCACCGGCTTGCCGGCGTCGAGCGCCATGAGCACCAGCGCCTTGTGGGTCGGGTCGGGTGAGGCCACGATCACGGCATCGACATTGCTGTCGCCGATGAGGTCGGCGGCGTCGGCATAGGCCGCGTTCACGCCATGGCTCGCGGCGACGGCGTCCCGCCGGGGCGCGTCCGGGTCGGACACCGCCACCAGCTCGGCCCCGGCGACGCTCGACGCGAGAATCCGCGCGTGATCGGCGCCCATGATCCCCGCCCCGATCACCCCCACCTTGATTGTCATCTCTGTCCCCGTTGTCTGGGCCGACTGCCCCCGGCCGGCGGAGCGGAGGATGGTGGCGCGGCCGGCCTCCGGTCAAGCGCGGCAAGAAGACACTGATGGGATTCCACCAAGCTCGCCGTTTTCCGGATATGCCTGTAGTCTTATCACACGCTGGATGCGGCGCGCGGGGGGACACGTGCGCCCGAGGGAGGAAACCGACGCCATGGCCAGTATCGACGCAGACGTCCGCGACCGGCGCGGCGACTGGAAGCCGCCGTCGACCATCAAGTCGCCGCCGTTGTTCACGCTGCCGTTCAATCCTCTGAAGACGCTCAAGTGGATCTTCGGCTGGCCCGGCTACCTCCTGCCGTGGAACCTGCTCTATGCCGGGATCGCGATCCTCACCTGGGCGTTCCTCACGCCGAGCCTCGCCTCGATGCAGACTTTCGAGGTCTGGTGGATCGCGGCGATCTTCGCCCGGAACGCGGTGATGCTTTTTCTGTTCGTCGGCGCCTTCCACTTCGCGCTCTACGTCAAGCAGCGGCAGGGCACCCGCTACAAGCACACCAACCGCTGGCAGGCGAAGGACAACCCGGTGTTCCTGTTCAGGAACCAGGTCCTCGACAACATGTTCTGGACCTTCGTCAGCGCCGTCCCGGTGTGGACGGCGTTCGAGGTGGTCACCCTCTGGCTGATGGCGAACCAGTACATCCCGACCATCACCTTCGAATCGAACCCGGTATGGTTCGTGGTGCTGATGCTGCTCATCCCGCTCTTCCGCGAGATCCACTTCTACCTCGTCCACCGGCTGATCCACTGGCCGCCGCTCTACCGGGCGGTCCACAGCCTCCACCACAAGAACGCCAATCCGGGGCCGTGGTCGGGGCTCGCCATGCACCCGGTCGAGCACATCCTCTATTTCTCGGGCGTGCTCATCCACTGGATCCTGCCGTCGCACCCGATCCACGTCATCTTCCACCTCCAGCACCTCGCCTTCGCCCCGGCGCCCGGGCATTCCGGCTTCGCCGAGGTCGAGATCACCGACGGCTTCCACGTCAAGACGGGCGACTATTTTCACTACCTCCACCACAAGCACTTCGAGTGCAACTACGGCAACGACCTGATGCCGATCGACGCCTGGGTGGGCACCTTCCACGATGGCTCGAAGGAAGCGGAGGAACGGATCAACGAGCGCTTCATGGAGCGGGCGAAACGGATGGGCAAGGTCCAATGACGGAAATCACATCATGGACCGGGCTTCGTTGCGGGGATATGCGTCAGTTTACGCATTGACACTTGGCGGACTGAGCGCATTTTAGGCATACGACACCCGGCTGCGCCTGGCGCGCCGGACTTCGCGGAGGAGCGGACATCATGGCGGTCGCAGAGATCACCAAGCGCGACTACAGTCTCGTCGGGCTCGACACCAAGCGCGCCGAGGCGGAGGGGCTGGCGACGGCCGAGTGGTACCACACGCCGATCCCGCGCAAGCGCCTGAAGGAGCTGATGCAGCGGTCCGACCAGCCGGCGATCCGCGACACCATGATTCACATTGCGGCGTTCCTGGTCGCCGGCGTCGGCGGCTTCCTCCTCTGGGGGACGTGGTGGAGCGTGCCCTTCTTCATCGTATATGGCGCGCTTTACGGGTCCTCGATGGACTCGCGCTGGCACGAATGCGGCCACCGCACCGCCTTCAGGACCAAGTGGATGAACGACGTGATCTACGAGATCGCGTCCTTCATGATGTTCCGCGAGCCCGATGTCTGGCGCTGGAGCCACACCCGGCACCACACCGACACCATCATCGTCGGCCGCGACCCCGAGATCGCGGTGCCGCGTCCGCCGAAGCTCTGGGAGATCGCGCTCGCCTTCCTCGCGATCATGCAGGCCAAGGTCTACTTCAAGAAGATCGTCCTGCACTCGACCGGCAAGCTCACCGACGAGGAGAAGACCTTCATCCCCGAATCCGAATGGAGCAAGGTCTATCTCACCGCCCGCATCCACCTCGCGATCTACGTGGCGACGGTCGCGCTGGCGCTCGCCACCTGGAGCATCATGCCGCTGATGTTCATCGGCCTGCCGTCGATGTATGGCGCGTGGCTCCACGTCACCACCGGGCTCACCCAGCATGCCGGCCTCGCCGAGGACGTGCTCGACCACCGGCTCAACTGCCGCACGGTCTACATGAACCCGATCGTGCGGTTCCTGTACTGGGAGATGAACTACCACGTCGAGCACCACATGTTTCCGATGGTGCCCTACTACAACCTCAAGCATCTCCACGCCGAGATGAAGGACGATACGCCCACGCCCTATACCGGCTTCTGGGAGGCGTACCAGGAGATCATCCCGGCGATCATCCGGCAGGTGAAGGAGCCGACCTACTACGTCAAGCGGCAGCTCCCGCCGACGGCGCACGCCTTCACCCCAGGGATGGCGACGCCGCCGCTCGCGGCGGAGTAGGGCGCGCGAGGAAAGAGGTTGGGACCATCGTGCGTCCTTCGAGGCTCGCCGCCAAACGCGGCGAGCACCTCAGGATGAGGGGCGTGGGTTGGCTCCATATATGACATAAGTCCTTGCGCCGCTTGTGGAAAACCAAAAGCTCCTCATCCTGAGGTGCGAGCGCTTTGCGCGAGCCTCGAAGGACGCACTGGCGGTAGTCCAGGACATTCTTTCACACGCTCTCAGGATGAGGGCGGTGGGTTTGTTCGAGAGAGGCCATAAGCCATGCGCCATCCGATCCGAGACTTCGTCGAAGCCCTGCCGATGACGGACGTCCACGAGCACCATTTCCCGAAGGTGCTCGACGCGCCCGACGTCGATCTTCTCCGGCTCTTCACCGAGAGCTATGCGAACTGGACGCGGGGACGATCGTTCGCCCTGCCGTCGGAGGCGCTGGACCCGAAACCGGCGGAGCTTCCCCGGCATCCGACGACGTGGCAGGCGCTCGCACCGTATCTGACGGAAAGCGGCTCCAATTCCTTCGTCCGCAACATCGTTCGCGTCGTGACCGAGCTCTACGGCGAGGGCGAAGATTCGATCACGGAGGGGAACTGGGAGAGGCTCGACGCGCGGGTCCGCCAGCAGCACGCCCGGCCGAACGGCTGGCTCGAGATCCTCGACCGCGCCCGTATCGGGCGGATCATCACCGATCCCTATGTCGACCCGATGATCGACGCGCATGTCGAGATAAGCCCCCGGCACCTGTCGGTGCTCCGCATCAATGCCTTCGCCTGCGGCTGGAACCCGGAGGCCAAGGACCACAACGGCACGTCGGCGCACGAGATACTCGGCCGGCTCGGCATGCATCCGCGCAGCTTCGACGACTATGTCGGGACCCTCGACGAACTGGTGGGCGGGGCTCGCGGCCGTCACCAGGTCGCCCTCAAGAACGCGCTCGCCTATGATCGCCACCTCGATTTCGACGCGCCCGACGAAGCGCTGGCCCGTGCGGCCTGGGGCAAGTTGTCGCCGAGCGCTGCCGAGCAGAAGGCCTTCGGCGATTTCGTCGTGGACCGGTTCTGCCGGCTCGCCGGCGAGCACGACCTCCCCATGCAGATGCACCTCGGCAGCGCGATCATCCGCGGCTCGCATCCGCTCCACACCGCCGGTCTCATCGAGCGGCATCCCCGCACCCGTTTTCTCCTGATGCACCTGGCCTATCCGTGGGCCCGCGACCTGCTCGGGATGGCGCTGATCTACCGCAACATCTGGATCGACCTCTGCTGGGCGCCGCTCCTCAGCCCGACCCTTTTCAGGCAGAGCCTGCATGAAGCCATCGAGGTGCTGCCCGACGAGTCGCGGATGATGATCGGCGGCGACAACTGGCACGCCGAGGAGACCTACGGTGCGATGACGCTCGCGCGACGCATTCTGGGCGAGGTGCTCGAAGAAAAGATCGGCTCCGGCTACTTCACCGAAGCCGACGCGCAACGCCTCGCGCCGAAGATCCTGAGCGACAACGCGATCGCATTCTTCGGCCTGGGCCGGTGAGCACCGTTCCGTGACGGCAACGGGTCACGCGGTGTAGAACACCGGCTCCATCTTCGCCCACCACTCGCCGTCCTTGCGGGTCTCGAGCGGCTGCTGCATCGGGCCGCACAGTTCCCACCAGCGCTGCGTCTCCGGGTCGGCGGCCATCTGTTTCATGTCGGCGGCGAAATCGCTGCCGTGATATTCCCAGTAGGCGAAGAGCAGGTTTTCCGGTTCCTTCAGGAAGATCGAGTAGTTGCGGATGTTGCTGTTTTCGATCTGCCTGAGCACCCCCGGCCAGACCGCGGCATGGACCCGCTTGTATTCCTCGATCGTGCCCGGCTTGAGCTGGATGACATGACCCATGCGTTCCATTCGCGGCGTCTTCCCCGTTGGTGCTCCCGGCCCGTTCCGGGCCCCCGCTTCCATCGCCGCGCCTGCGCCGGCAGGCAAGAGAAACCTGTGATGCATTCCCCTCAAGTTTTCGGATGACCGTTTCGCGCCAACCCCCGAGAATTGCCTTGAGGGGCGCATGGCAGGAAGCTTCGGTCGCGCCTTGTCGGGACACCGGAACTGTCCTAAGCGATCACCGGCTTTCACCGGTTCCGCAACGACAACCCGCCGAGGATGATGGGCAAGACATGCGTCAGGCTCCGCACAGTCCGCTGAAGCTCGTTCCCGGCGACGTTCGGTTGCCGCGGGCGGCCCTGGCGCAGGCCTGACCGGACCCGGACGGTGAGCGACGATCGCGCCATGGTCATCGTCGGCGCCGGACACACCGGCGGCAGGGCCGCCCATGCGCTCCGCGCCGCCGGCTGGAAGGGACCGATCGTGCTGATCGGAACCGAGCCCCACGCCCCTTATGAGCGCCCGCCGCTGTCGAAGGGCATGCTGACCGGGGAGAAGGCGCTCGGCGACGTCACCCTCTACGACGAGGATGCCTGGAGCCGCGAGGGCATCGCCCACCGCGCCGGCGCCACCGTCGGCACGATCCGCCGCGGCGCGCGCGAGGTGGTCCTGACCGACGGCACCGTCATCCCGTATGAGCGGCTCCTGCTCGCGACCGGGGCGGAGCCGCGCCGGCTCGCCATTCCCGGCGCCGGGTTGCCCGGCGTGTCGGTGATGCGGGACATCGCCGATTCGGAGGCGCTCCGCGCGCGGCTCGGCAAGGGCAAGCGGCTCGTCGTCATCGGCGGCGGCTTCATCGGCCTCGAGGTTGCGTCGAACGCGGTGAGCCTCGGGACGGAGGTGACGGTGGTCGAGGCCGGCCCGCGGCTGATGACCCGCGCCGTTCCCGCTCCGATCGAGGAGCGCCTGCGCGCCCGCCATATCGCGGCCGGCGTCGATGTCCGGCTCGGCCGCCAGGTCGTCGCCATCCTCGGCACGGACGATGTCACGGGCGTCCGGCTCGACGACCGAAGCGAGATTGCCTGCGATACGGTCCTGGTCGCGATCGGCGTCGTCCCGCGGACCGGGCTCGCCGCGGCGGCCGGTCTCGGCGTCGACAACGGCATCGTCGTCGACGCGGAACTCCGCACGGAGGACCCGAACATCTTCGCGGCGGGCGATGTCTGTTCCTTCGCTCACGACCTGTTCGGCGGGCATGTGCGGCTCGAGAGCTGGAAGAACGCCGAGGATCAGGGGCCGATCGCGGCGCGGAACATGCTGGGCGCCGCCGAGACGGCGAGCATGGCGCCGTGGATGTGGTCGGACCAGTACGACGTCACCATCCAGATCGCCGGCCTGCCCGACCGCGGATCGCGGATCGTCGCGCGTCAGCTCGATCCGGATTCGGTGATCCTCTTCCATCTCGCCGACGACGGCCGGCTGGTCGCCGCGAGCGGGGTCGGGCCGAACGGCTCGATCGGCCGCGCCGTCCGCCTCGGCCAGATGATGATCGAGCGGAGCCTCTATCCGGACCCGCGGCTTCTCGCCGACCCTGCCGTGAACCTCAAGACACTGATGCGGGAGCAGGCAGCCTGACGGCCGCCGGCGGCCCCGCGACAAGAACCAAAGGGAGCGCACGCCTTGCAGAAGCTACTCGTCTTCCAGGCCCTCTGGGCGATGGAACGCCGCCACACCGACGGCTTCGAGCGGAGCCTCGAAGAGAACGTGAAGATGATCGCGGAGGCCGGCTTCGACGGCATCTCGGGCGACTGGCGCGACCGCGACAAGTGCCGCCGCATGACGGCGCTGATGAAGCAGTACAACCTCACCGCCGAGGGCCAGTGCTTCCCGAAGACCGTGGACGACCTCAAGCCGGCGCTCGAGAACGCGACCGAGTTCGGGCTCCACCATCTCGACATCCAGCCCGACATCCGCCCACGGAAGCTCAACGATTGCATCCCGCTGATCGAGGGCTGGCGGCGGCTTTCCGAAGAGGTCGACTTCCCGGTCTATATCGAGACGCATCGCGACCGGATGACCACCGACCTGTTCTTCGTCCTCGACCTCCTCGAATGCTTCCCGGACCTGAAGCTCCTCGCCGACCTGTCGCACTTCCTCGTCGGCCGCGAATTCGCCTGGCCGATCGACGAGGAGAACCACGGCTACATCCACGAGATCCTCGATCATTCCTGGGCCTTCCACGGCCGGGTGGCGAGCCGCGAGCAGGTGCAGATCGAGATCTCGTTCCCGCACCACAAGATGTGGCTCGACACGTTCCTCGACTGGTGGGAATACGGCTTCCGGAGCTGGCGGAAGCGCAACCCCGACGACGCGACCTGCGCCTTCGTCTGCGAGTTCGGGCCAAAACCCTACGCCATCACCGGACCGGACGGCAACGACACCACCGATCGCTGGGCCGAGGCGCTGATTCTCAAGGACCGGATCAAGGAGACCTGGGCGAAGTCGGGGAAGTAGGCGGGCGCACATCTGGATCAAGGAGGTCGCGTCCTTCGAGGCTCGGTCGCTTAGCGACCGAGCACCTCAGGATGAGGAGCGCGTCGACTTCCATCAGCGGCGCTGAGGCAAGTGGGGGACATCCCCTTCCTCATGCTGAGGTGCTCCGCGAAGCGGAGCCTCGAAGCACGCAACTCGGCTGATCCAGGTCACCCGTTCCTGAACAAATAGCTATACCCGTTGATCGCCGGCACGCCGCCAAGGTGGGCGTAGAGCACCTTCGACCCGGCCGGAATCTCCTCGCGGCGGATCATGTCGATCATGCCCTGCATCGATTTCCCCTCGTAGACCGGGTCGGTCATCATCCCTTCGAGGCGCGCCGAGAGGCGGATCGCCTCCAAAGTCTCGGCCGAGGGCAGGCCGTATTCGGGGTAGGCGTAGCGGGTGTCGAGGATGACGTCGGCCTCGGTGATCGGCCGGCCGAGGTCGACCAGGTCGGCGGTGCGCTCCGCGATGCGGAGCACCTGCGCCTTCGTCTCCGCCGGCGTCGCCGAGCCGTCGATGCCGATGACGCGGTCGGCCCGTCCGTCTGCCGCGAAGCCGACCACCATGCCGGCCTGCGTGCTGCCGGTCACCGAGCAGACGATGATGGTGTCGAAGCGGAAGCCGAGCGCCGCCTCCTGCGCCCGCACCTCCTCGGCGAAGCCGACGAAGCCGAGGCCGCCGAGCCTGTGGTCCGACGCGCCGGCGGGAATCGCGTAGGGCTTGCCGCCCTTCTTCCGCACCTCCTCCAGCGCGTTCTCCCAGCTCTCCTTGAAGCCGATGCCGAAGCCCTCGTCGACAAGCTCGACCTGCGCGCCGAGGACGCGGCTCATCAGGATATTGCCGACCCGGTCGTAGACCGCGTCGTGCCAGTTGACCCAGCTCTCCTGTACGAGCCGGCACTTCATGCCGAGCTTGGCGGCCACCGCCGCCACCTGCCGGGTGTGGTTCGACTGGACGCCGCCGATCGTCACCAGCGTGTCGCAGCCCTCGGCGATGGCCTCGGGGACGAGGTACTCCAGCTTCCGGATCTTGTTGCCGCCGAAGGCGAGGCCCGAATTCATGTCCTCGCGCTTGGCGTAGATCTCGACCTTGCCGCCGAGATGCGCGGAAAGGCGTGGCAGGGCCTCGATCGGCGTCGGGCCGAAGGTGAGCGGGTGGCGGGGAAAGCGGGCGAGGTTCATGGCGCGGACTCCGGCGTTGTCTCAGGCCGGAATCATGCGACGCGAAGGGTATGCAGGCAATTGCTTTGTTGAGGCTATTTCGCGAAGATGGATGGGCAAGGATCGCAAAGAGGCCTATCTGGATTGCGTAAATCAACGAAGCAGCCGAAGAAGATTGCGTCGCCAAAATCGGTAGACCCGGCGCTCGACCGCATCGACCGCAACATCCTCCGCGCGCTGCAGGCCGACGCGTCGATCACCAACGCGGCGCTGTCGGAGCGCGTCCACCTCAGTCCGGCCGCGACGCTGCGGCGGGTCGAGAAGCTGAAGGACTCGGGGCTGATCGCCAGGATCGTCGCCGTGCTCGACCCCGCCAAGGTCGACAGGACGACGCTGGTCATCGTCGGCGTGGTGCTGGACCGGTCGACGCCGTCGGATTTCGGCGCCTTCGAGACGGCGGCGAAGGGCATACCGGGCTGCCTCGAATGCCACCTCGTCGCCGGCGAATTCGACTATTTCCTCGTGCTCCGCACCCGCGACATCGCCGACTTCAACCGGCTCCATGCCGCGTCGATCATCAGCCTGCCGGGGGTGCGCCAGATCCGCACCTTCTTCGTGCTCAAGGAGATCCTGTCGACGACGGCGCTGCCGATTTGAGGGCCGTTATGACCGCTTTCGCGAAAGTGGTAATAGCGCGTTGCCCCCGGCATGTGTTATGACCATTTTCGCGAAGATGGTAATAACGGCGATGAAGCCCGTCGATCACACTTACCAGACGCTCTACTCCGAACTCGCCCAGCGGGCTCTCGATGCTGAGTTCTCGGCGGAGTTCTCCGTCGATGGGCGCTTCATCACCATGGAAGTGCGAGGGCGTCGCTATTGGTACTTTGATCTGCCTGAAGCGGGTGGAGGCAAAAAACGCCTCTACGTCGGGCCAGTCGATGATCACGAGATCACAACGCGAGTCGAGAAGTTCAAGGATCTCAAGGCCGACGCCAGGGCGCGGCGCAAGATCGTCTCGACTCTCGTCCGCGAGGCCTATCTGCCGCGCCCGGACCCGTTCGCAGGCGACATCATCCAGGCCCTGGCAAATGCCGGTTTCTTTCGCCTCCGGGGTGTCCTCATCGGAACCCTGGCATTTCAATGCTACTCGGCCCTCCTTGGCGTCCGTCTCACCGGGACGGCGCTCCAGACGGACGACGCTGATTTCGCGCAGTTCCACTCCATCTCGGTCGCAGTGGACGACTCCATGCCTCCGGTGCTCGACGTGCTGCGCGAGATCGATCCGACCTTCCGCGAGATCCCACACGCTGCCGACGGGCGGCTCGTTACCCGATTCAGCTCGCGATCCGGCTTCCGAGTAGAGTTCCTGACGCCCAACACCGGTTCGGCCGAGCACGAGGGACACCCTTCCCGCATGCCCGCGCTGGGCGGCGCTGCGGCCGAACCGCTGCGTTTTCTCGACTTCCTCATCTACCACCCAGCCCGCGCCGTGGTGCTCCATGGAGCCGGCGTGCCGGTGCTGGTTCCTTCCCCCGAGCGCTTCGCCGTCCATAAGATGATCGTCGGCTCCCGTCGCCGCGTCGACGATGATGGCACCGTAAAGAGCCGGAAGGACCGTCGGCAGGCGGAAGTGCTGATGACGGCATTGATCGAGACCCGCCGTTCCGACGCGCTGGCCGATGCCTACATGGAGGCATGGGACCGAGGCCCCGCCTGGCGCGAGGCCATTGAGGAAAGCCAGCGATCCTTGGATGAGGAGAGCTGGCAGCGCCTCCGGAGCGGATTGGCGAAGGGCGTTGCAAGCGTTGGCGGCGATCCCGCCGCTTACGGTCTCGAGGACGTGATGCCGCCTACACCCGCATCGGCATCAGGACGTAGAGCGCGTCCTTCGAGGCGTTGTCCTGGATGAGGGTCGGCGAGCCCGGGTCGGCGAAGCGGAACTCGGCGGTGTCGCTTTCGAGCTGGCCCGCCACGTCCATGAGGTATTTCGAGTTGAAGCCGATCTCGATCGGGTCGAAGCCGTAGTCGACGCCGAGCTCCTCGGTGGCGCTGCCCGAATCGGGGTTGTTGACCGAGAGCACCATCCTGCCGTCGGAAAGCGCCATCTTGACCGCGCGGCCGCGCTCGCTGGAGACGGTGGAGACGCGGTCGACGGCGTTCTTGAACTCGCCCTTGTCGACCTTCATCACCTTGTCGTTGCCCTGCGGGATCACCCGCACATAGTCGGGAAAGGTGCCGTCGATCAGCTTCGAGGTGAGCACGACCAGGCCGATCGTCACCCTGATCTTGGTGTCGGAAATCTCGACATCGATCTCGGCCTCGGGGTCCTCGACCAGCTTCTGGATCTCGCCCACCGTCTTCCGTGGCACGATGACGCCGGCCATGTCCTTGATGCCGTCCGGCGCGTCGAGCTGGGCCTGTGCCAGGCGGTGGCCGTCGGTGGCGACGGCGCGGAGCATCGGCTTGTCGCCGACTTTGACGACATGAAGGTAGATGCCGTTGAGATAGTAGCGCGTCTCCTCGGTCGAGATCGCGAACTGGGTGCGGTCGATGAGCTTCTTGAACTCGCTCGCCTTGAGGCGGAAGCGGGTCGGGAAATCCCCCGCGGTGAGGTCGGGGAAATCGGCCTCGGGCAGCACCTGGAGGGCGAAGCGCGAGCGGCCGGACTTGACCGTGAGCTGCGCGCCGTCGCCGGTGTCGAGCGACACCTCGGCGCCGTCCGGCAACTTCCGAACGATGTCGTAGAGGATGTGGGCCGGGACCGTGGTGGCGCCCGCCTGGCCGATCTCGGCCGGCACCGTCTCGGTCACCTCGAGGTCGAGGTCGGTCGCCTTCAGCATCAGCTTGCCGCCGTCGGCCTTGACCAGCACGTTGGCGAGGATGGGGATGGTGTTCCGCCGCTCCACCACGCGGTGGACATGGCCGAGGGACTTGAGGAGGTGCGATCGCTCGACGGTCGCGCGCATGGGTGGTCGTCCGTTCCTTAGAGGGATGCCATGGAGGCGTGCCGCCCGGCCCCCTGGGCGTTGCTACGGACTGACGAAACTGGCCTGTAGCGCCGGAAAGCGCAAGGGGCGCGTCGCCGCGGTCCACATCGATCGGGGCCGGCCTCGCTTGATGTCGATGCTCGCCGGGACTACATGTCCAGTAACCGCCCCCTTGAAAGGCGCTGCCCCGATGTTCATCCAGACCGAGACCACCCCCAATCCCGCGTCGCTCAAGTTCCTGCCCGGCCGCGTCGTGCTCGGCTCCGGTACGGCCGAGTTCCGCGATTCCGACGAGGCCGCGCGCTCGCCGCTCGCCGAGCGGCTGTTCGGCGTCGACGGCGTCGCGGGAGTCTTCCTCGGCAGCGATTTCATCACCGTCACCAAGACCGACGGCGAGTGGCAGCACCTCAAGCCCGCGGTGCTCGGCGCGATCATGGAGCATTTCATGTCGGGCATGCCGGTGCTCCGGGCCGAGGCGGACGGGCCGAGCGGCGAGTTCTACGCCGAGGAAGACGCCGAGACGGTCGCCACCATCAAGGAACTGATCGAGACCCGGGTCCGCCCGGCCGTTGCCCAGGACGGCGGCGACATCACCTTCCAGGGCTTCCGCGACGGCATCGTCTACCTCAACATGCGCGGCTCCTGTGCCGGGTGCCCGTCCTCGACGGCCACGCTGAAGCACGGCATCCAGAACCTGCTCCGACACTTCGTTCCCGAAGTGCAGGAGATTCAGGAAGTTCCGGCCTGACGCGATAGCGGTCGCGGGCGCTCTTGCGCCCTCGGGCATCGACAATGCGGTCGGTCCCGCCTGATCCCCGCCCCTCTCCGCGCGAGCGGCGCTGCGAATCGACCGCCGCCGGCTGCGCCGCCTCAAAATCCCAGGCCGGCGCGGCGGCGTTTGACCAGCGTCCTGATCAGAATGATCGCGGCGATGATGGCGCCGCCGAAGGCGATGGCGAGCGACCCGAATATCGTGGTGAGCAGCCCGGACAGGAACCCGGCGCCGACCGCGAGCACGGTCTGCGGGCCGGGGGCATCGTCGGCGTAGCGCCCCGCGACGGCATAGGCGCCGGGGGTGGCGGCGGCGAAATCGAAGACGGCGAAGCCGGTGTGGCCGCCGAAGCTGTAGCGGCCCGAGCCGGCGGCCGCGAGCGGCACGTCGCTGCCGTCGGGGGCGGTGACCGTGACGGCCAGGCCGGAGAGCGAGCCGCCGGAATAGATCTTGCCGTCGATCACCCCCTGCGGCTCGTGGAAGATGGTGTAGTCGCCGGCGTCGAGCGTCAGCGTCTGTTCGCCCGGCACCACGAACCGGGTCAGGCCCGAATCCATGCTCATCAGGCGGGTGATCAGGAAGGCCGCCATCGCCGCCATGCCGACGAGGAAGATGCCGAGGGCGACGAGATACCAGATGCGGCCCGGTGGCGGCGCAGCCGGCGCGGAGACGGTCATCCCAGGAGCTCCACCTTCTCGGCGACGCTCGTATCGGCATTGAGTCGGTAGAGAATCGGGAGGCCGGTGGCGAGCTCGAGCTTCACCACCTCGTCCGACGTGAGCCCGTCGAGCGCCATGATCAGGGCGCGGAGCGAATTGCCGTGGGCCGCGATCACCACGCCCTCGCCGCGCATGACGTGCGGCTGGATGGTGTGAATGTAGTACGGCCAGACGCGAGCGCCGGTGTCGCGGAGCGACTCGCCGCCGGGAGGAGCAGTGGAATACGAACGGCGCCAGACATGGACCTGCTCCTCGCCCCATTTGGCGCGCGCGTCATCCTTGTTGAGGCCGGAGAGGTCGCCGTAGTCGCGCTCGTTGAGCGCCTGGTCGCGCGTGACCGGAATGCCGGTCTGGCCGCTCTCCTCGAGGATCAGGTCGAGGGTGCGCTGGGCGCGGGAGAGCGCCGAGGTGAAGGCGACGTTGAATTTGAGGCCGCGGGCCTTGACCCGGCTGCCGGCGGCCCGCGCCTCCGCGACGCCCTGTTCCGTCAGGCCGACATCGCGCCAGCCGGTGAACAGGTTCTTCAGGTTCCATTCGCTCTGTCCGTGGCGGACGAGCACCATCATGCGATCCATGGGATGTCTCTGGTTCCGTGCGTTTCAGGATGGGTTGAAGAAGGGCTCACGCTCGCATTGCTCCGGCGAGACAGCCGGCGCGAAATGAAGATGGAGGATTCCATCTGCCAAAAATCCGTCGACGATTGAGCGCGAACCTTTCCGCCCGCTCATTCCCGCGCAGGCGGGAATCCAGTTTTTCAGCCGCTTGCGTTCGTGATGTGAAAGCTGGATGCCCGCGTGCGCGGGCATGAGCGGAGCTTGGGAGGTTCGCGTAAGGGCTCGAAAGTTGTTCGTCCGGTCAGGACAGGAGCCTGCGGAAAGGTCAGCGATGGACCCCGGCTTTCGCCGGGGTGACGGTGAGGGGGGTGTTCGTTCCCGCGCAGTCCGTCGAGGCGAAGGGAACATCACCCGAGCCCCAGCACGTCGGCCATCGAATAGAGGCCGGGCTTCTGGTCGCGGCCCCACAACGCCGCCTTGACCGCGCCGCGGGCGAAAAGGACCCGGTCGGTGGCCTTGTGGGTGAACTCGATCAGTTCGCCCTCGCCGGCGAAGATCACGGTGTGCTCGCCGACCACCGAGCCGCCGCGGAGCGTGGCGAAGCCGATGTCGCCGCGCGGGCGCGGCCCGGTATGGCCGTCGCGGACGCGGACGGAGTGGGCGTCGAGGTCGATGCCGCGGCCCTGCGCGGCGGCGCGGCCGAGGAGGAGCGCGGTGCCCGACGGAGCGTCGACCTTGTGGCGGTGGTGCATCTCGACGATCTCGATGTCGAAATCGGCGTCGAGCGCCTTCGCCGCCTGGCGGACGAGGACGGCGAGGAGGTTGACGCCGAGGCTCATGTTGCCGGACTTGACGATCGCGGCATGGCGGGACGCCGCGGCGATCTTCGCCTCGTCGTCGGGGGAGAGCCCGGTGGTGCCGATGACGTGGACGATGCGGGCCTGCGCGGCGAGCTCGGTGAAGGCGAGGGTCGCGGCAGGCACGGTGAAGTCGAGCACGCCGTCGGCCTTGGCGAAGGCCTCGACCGGCTCGTCGGTGACCGCGATGCCGTTCGGCGCGAGGCCGGCGAGGAGGCCGGAATCCTTGCCGATCTCAGGCGCGCCGGGCCGTTCGATCGCGGCCGCCAAAGTGACGCCGGGGGTCGCGTCGACGACGCGCATCAGCGTCCGCCCCATCTTCCCGGCGGCGCCGACCACCACCAGCCCCATGTCGGTCATGTATCACCCCGCGTGTGCCAACCCGGCCGGTATAGCCGGGCAGGGAATGCGGGGCAAACCGGGGGGCGGCAACGCGGGTGGGCGGGGTCAGTCTTTCGCCCGCCAGGGGGCGCCCACACCCATTTCCATGGGTGGGGGCCCCTCCCAGACGTTGCCTCAGGGCGACGGCGTGACCACCACGGTGACCCGCGGGATGTGGCCGGTGAAGCGGGACGGCTCGCCGGCGCCGATCGCCTCGACCACCGGCGTATGCAGGTCGATGCCGACGTCGGCGGTCTCGTCGGCCGAGAACAGGAGCGGCTGCGTCCGCTCGATGCGTCCTTCGCCGACCTTCTCGTCGTCGACGTAGAGCGTGCCCGTGCCGCCCCGGCCGAATCCACCGCCGTCGTAGGCGAACTCGAAGCGGATCGTCGCCTTGCCGGGCGGCAGCGGCTTGTCGCCGGCGACCGTGTAGCGCTGGAGATTGAGGAAATTGTAGTGATAGGCCGGCACGCCATCCTCCAGGTACAGAGCCCAGCCGCCGAAGCGGCCGCCCTGGACCAGGATCGCGCCGTTCGCTCCCCCCTCGGGGATCTCGACCTCGGCGGTGATGGTCAGGGACTGGTTCTTGACGTCGATGAAGACGTTCTCGGACATCCCGGTCATGCCTTCGGCCAGCGTCAGCGACGTGCGTCCCGCCATCACGTCGGGCCGCCCGGCGAGCGCCGGAACCGCTCGCTCGAGCGTGCGGTCATCCATCGGCAGGGCGAAGTTCCGGCTGGCCTCGGCCATGAACAGCGCCTGCAGCGCGGCGAGCTTCTCCGGCTCCTGTGCGGCGAGGTTGTTGGCGAGGCTGAAGTCCGTCCGGGTGTCGTAGAGGTCCCAGGTGCTATCCGCGAGCGCGCTTCGCGGCGCCGGATCCCAAGGCGCCCGGTGGATGGTCCGCGCCAGCCACCCGTCGTGATAGATCGCCCGGTTGCCGAACATCTCGAAATACTGCGTCGTGTGGCGCTCCGCGGCGGCGGCATCGCCGAAGGTATAGGCCATGCTCGTGCCGTCCATCGGCCGCTGCGGCGTTCCGTTCACCATCGCCGGTTCGGGCAAGCCGGCGGCTTCGAGGATGGTCGGCGCCACGTCGATGACGTGGTGGAACTGCGGACGGAGTTCGCCGCTGCTCGGCACGCCCCCCTCGGGCCAGCGGATCGCCATGCCGACCTTGGTGCCGCCGTAGTCGGAGGCAACCTGCTTCACGTACTCGTAAGGCGTGCTGAAGATCTGCGTCCAGCCGGCCGCCATGTGGGGCAGGGTCGCCGGTCCGCCCCAGTCGTCGAGGTAAGGCAGCAGCTCTTCGACGCTCGGCTCGACGTCGTTGAAATAGGTGTATTCGTTGAGGGTGCCGTTCCGGCCGCCTTCGGCGCTCGAGCCGTTGTCGCCGGCGACGAAGATCACCAGCGTATCGTCCAGTTGCCCGGTCTCGCGAACCGCCTCGATCACCCGGCCGATCTCGTGGTCGGTGTATTCGAGGAAGCCGGCGAAGACCTCCACCTGGCGGGTGAACAGGCGCTTCTCGTCGGCGGTGAGCGAATCCCAGGCGGGGATGACGTCGGGCCGCGGCGTGAGCGCCGTGCCTGCGGGAACCACGCCGAGTTCGATCTGGCGCGCGAGCACCGCCTCGCGCATCGCGTCCCAGCCCTGGTCGAACTTGCCCTTCCAGCGCGCCGCCCATTCCTCCGGCACATGGTGGGGCACCCGCACCGCCCCCGGCGCGTAGTAGACGAAGAACGGCCGGTCCGGCGTCAGCGCCTTCTGGAACCGGATCCAGTCGACGGCCTGATCGGTCATGTCGGTGAGGAAATTGTAGCCCGGACGCTGCGGCGGCTCGATCCGGACCGTGCCGTCGATGATCGCCGGCGCCCAGTGGTTGGTCGAGAAGCCGATGAAGCCGTAGAACTTGTCGAAGCCCTGGCCCGTCGGCCAGCGGTCGAAGGGCCCCGAGATGCTGGTCTCCCAGGGCGGGGTCTGGTGCCATTTGCCGAAGGCCGCGGTGCTGTAGCCGTTCAGGCGCAGCATCTCCGCGAGCGGCGCCACCTCGTTCGGGATCTGGGTCGTGTTGCCGGGAAATGCGGTGCCGGATTCGGCAATGCCGCCCATGTTGGCGATGTGGTGGTTGCGGCCGCTGAGGAGCGCCGCCCGGGTCGGCGAGCAGGTCGCCTGGGTGTGGAAGTTGCTGTAGGCGAGCCCCTCCCTGGCGATCCGGTCGAAGCTCGGCGTCATCACCGGTCCGCCGAAGGCGCTGGTGCCGGCAAAGCCGAGGTCGTCGATCAGGATCAGGAGCACGTTGGGCGCCCCCTCCGGCGCCTTCACCTCGAAGCGCGGCGGCGGGACGGCGTTGCGCACGTCGAGTTCGGTCGACACGGGCCGCTCGGGCTCGGCGAGCGGCAGCACGGTGCGATCGGGATCGGCGGCGGCCGCCGTTTGCGTCCAGCCAAGCGCCGCGATCGTCGCCATTGCCGCCAGACCGCGCCATGCCCACCTGCAAGGTCGCGCCGAACCGCGCGTCATCCGGGCCGCGAACGTCTTTCTCCATTCCATCGGTCAACTTCCTCCGCCGTGCGCCCTGAACATCGCCGCCCTTAGCCACGACCGCCCCCGACCGGAACCGGCAACCGGCGGGCAGGGCGTTCGCGGATAGGGCGAATTTGCCACTGATATTTATCGCGAAGGTGAACGCGAGCGCCAGTCGGATTCAGCGACCGACTTCGATTGTGGTCGAGGAGTAAGGTCGGTGGCGGAAGGCGCAACGGCGCGGGTCGCATGGGTGCCCCGGTCTAGCCGGACGGCGATGCGGGGAAACTGGCGAGGGACCGCTACATCGGCCGGGCTCTTCGCGGTTGAGAGACGGGTCACGCAAGGCGTCGCGTTGGCACTCCAACCTTCGGCCCAGCGTCGGCGACGCGCTGATCCAGAGTGTGTACGGTGGCGCCGCGATGTCAGTGGCGCCCTACCTTGGCGCGCGCTTGGCGAGGATGCGCTGGAGGGTGCGGCGGTGCATGTTGAGCCGGCGCGCCGTTTCGGACACGTTCCGGTCGCAGAGCTCGTAGACGCGCTGGATATGCTCCCAGCGGACGCGGTCGGCCGACATCGGGTTCTCGGGCGGCTCCGCCTTGATCTGCGGGTCGCGGGTGAGCGCGATGTGGACGTCGTCGGCGTCGGCCGGCTTGGCGAGGTAGTCGATGGCGCCGAGCTTCACCGCGGTCACGGCGGTGGCGATGTTGCCGTAGCCGGTGAGCACGACCATGCGGGAATCCGGCCGGCGGCGGCGGATGAGGTCGATCACCTCGAGGCCGTTGCCGTCGTCGAGCCGCATATCGACCACCGCATAGGCGGGCGGCGAAGCCTCGACCTTGCGGATGCCTTCGGCCACGGTGTCGGCGGTGTCGACCGTGTAGCCGCGGGTCTCCATGGCCCGCGCCAGGCGCTGTAGGAACGGTTTGTCGTCGTCGACGATGAGGAGCGACATGTCTTGTTCTTTGTTCACGGTGTCTTCGGGCATTCGAATACATCCCCGCCGCTGGGGAGATAAGTGCTCTTCCGTCGCATTGGAAGGGTTATAGGGACTTCCCCCCACCCGCAAGCCGTTCGTCAGGCTTTGGTTTCCGCCTCGATGCCGTTCCTTGCCTGGGCTTCCATCAGCGCACGGGGCCACGCGACCCGCACCATGGCCCCGCGCTGCGGCGGTTCGTTGTTGCGGAAGGTGAGGCGGGCGCCGGTCCGCTCGAGCAGCGTCTTGGCGATGAACAGCCCCAGGCCGAGGCCGCCGGCCTCGTGATGCGCGCGGTCATCGCCGGCCGGTCCCCGCGTGGTGACGTAGGGCTCGCCGATCCGGGCGAGGATCGCCGGGGTGAAGCCGCGCCCGTCATCGGAGATGGTGACGGAAACCGCGCGGTCGTCCCAGGCGGTTCCGATATCGACCCGGGAATCGGCGAAGTCGACGGCGTTTTCGACGAGGTTCGCGAGCGCCTGGATGATCGCAGGATTGCGTCGGCCAACCGGCTCCGCGCCATCGCCGCGTGGCTTCAGCATGACGATCTCGGTGCCGAAGGCGCGGTAGGGCTCGACCACCTCCTCGAGGAGATGGGTGATCGGCTGGCGGGCGATCGCCTGGTCGAGTTCGCCCGACATCGAGGTGAGCTTGGCGAGGATGTTTCGGCAGCGCTGGGTCTGGCTGTTGAGGAGCGCGATGTCCTCGGCATGGCGCTCGTCGCCGGCCATCTCGCGCTCGAGCTCGCGGGCGACCAGCGCGATGGTGGCGAGCGGCGTGCCGAGTTCGTGCGCCGCCGCCGCCGCAAGCCCGTCGAGCGCCGAGAGATGCTGCTCGCGGGCGAGCACCATCTCGGTGGCGTTGAGCGCGCGGGCGAGGAGCCGCGCTTCCTCGGCGACGCGGAAGGCATAGATCCCGGTGAAGGCGCAGGCCGAGACCACGGCGACCCAGACGCCGACGACGTAGACCCAGGGCAGCGACAGCGCCTGGCCGGGATGCCAGGGCAGCGGCAGGTGGCTGAAGGCGAGCACGGTCGCCGCCACCACGACGATGGCGCCGAGCAGCATGGTGGGAAGGGGGGCCAGCGTCGTCGCGGAGACGATCACCGGCACGAGCAGGAGAATCGCGAAGGGGTTGCCGAGGCCGCCGGTGACGAAGAGCAGCGCCGCGAGTTGGAGCGCGTCGTAGGAGAGGAGGAGAAACGCGGGCTCGGCGCGGAGCCGGTGGCTCGCCGGGAACGCGATGCGGAGCCCGACATTGAGCGCCGCCGAGAGCGCGATCAGGCCGACACACCAGGTCAGCGGGAGCGGGAAGCCGAGCCCGAAATAGACCACCGCGACCGCGATCGACTGGCCGGTCACGGCCAGCCACCGCAGCCGAATCAGGGTCTGGAGACGGAGGCTCCGCCCGGCGAAGTCATTCTCCGGGAGCGGCCTTTCCGGCATGCGATGGTCGATCGCAGTCTCGCTCATGCGCTCGCATGGCTCCACGGGAGGGCGAAATGCCCCGCGTTTCGGGTCTGGCCGCGACCGCCGACATATCGACGCCGCAGCGCACCCTGACCGAACGGTCAAACTTGTCCTTGCGTTGACGCCTAAGACGGCCATATTCTTTTTGCAATGCAAAAGACCGCGCGGGCGGAGCGCGGCTGAACGGGGGTACGCGGTTTTGTACTACCAGCTCTACGAACTCAACCATGCCGCCATGGGCCCGTTCCGGGCCGCTGCGGATGCGACGCGGCTCTACTTCAAGAACCCGCTCAATCCTTTTGCGCATACGCCCTTCGGCAAGAACATCGCCGCGGCGGCGGAACTGTTCGAGCGCACGACCCGCCGCTACGGCAAGCCCGAATTCGGCATCGGGTCGACCGTGTTTCGCGGCGAGCGCGTGCCGGTGGTCGAACGCGTCGACTGGCAGCGGCCGTTCTGCCGGCTCATCCACTTCGAGAAGACGGTCCGCGCCGGCGCGCGCCCGCAGCCGAAGCTGCTGATCGTCGCGCCGATGTCGGGGCACTATGCGACGCTCTTGCGCGGCACCGTCGAGACGATGCTCCAGGACCACGACGTCTACATCACCGACTGGACCGACGCGCGGATGGTGCCGCTCGCCGAGGGCCGCTTCGATCTCGACGACTACATCGACTACCTCATCTCGATGCTGCATTTCATCGGCGAGGGCACGCATGTCATGGCGGTGTGCCAGCCCTCGGTGCCGGTGCTGGCGGCGGCGGCGATCATGGACACGCGCGGCGACCGCCACGTGCCGGCGACCATGACGCTGATGGGCGGACCGATCGACACCCGCCGCAACCCGACCGCGGTCAACACGCTCGCCAACAGCCACGACCTCGACTGGTTCAAGCGGCATGTGATCATGGCGGTGCCGTTCCCGCATCCGGGCTTCATGCGCGTGGTCTATCCCGGGTTCCTGCAGATCTCCGGCTTCCTGTCGATGAACCTCGACCGGCACATGGAGGCGCATCGCGACTTCTTCCGCCATCTCGTCGATGGCGACGGCGACTCGGCGGAGAAGCATCGCGACTTCTACGACGAGTACCTGGCGGTGATGGACCTCACCGCCGAATTCTACCTCCAGACCGTCGACACCGTCTTCATCCGCCACGCGCTGCCGAAGGGCGAGATGATGCATCGCGGCGAGCGCGTCGACCCCGGCGCGATCCGCAACGTCGCGCTGCTGACCATCGAGGGGGAGAACGACGACATCTCCGGCGTCGGCCAGACCGAGGCGGCGCAGGACATCTGCACCGGCATTCCGGCCGAGCGGCGGGCCCACTATCTCCAGCCCAAGGTCGGGCATTACGGCGTGTTCAACGGTTCGCGCTTCCGGGCCGAGATCGCGCCGCGCATCCGCGACTTCATTTCGACCTTCAGCCAGGCGCGCGCGCGAAACGGTGCCGGGAACGGCCATGGCAATGGTCACGCGACGAAGGCGGCCCTGACGGTGGAGCCCACGGTCGCGAAGGACATGCCCGTCGCTGCCGCGAAGGCGGCGAACGGCGTGCGGCGGAAGAAGAGTTCCGCTGCGAAGACGACAAAGCCCTGAGGCGTCGACAGCACTCGCCTCACACCGCTGCCAAACCATCCCGCCGCCGCGCCGGCCCGGTCGGTTTTTTCTTGAATCACGGGCGAGTGATCACCACGTCCCTCTCGTCACTCTGAAGAGGGGAGAAGGAAGAAAGTGGTCCACTCATATGCCCTGCGTCCGGCGTGGACGCCGCTGACCATCGCGCTGATGGTGATTGGCTTCATCGTCTTCTGGCCGCTCGGCCTGTTGATGCTGGGCTACATCATCTGGGGACATCGCGTGCCGGAGCTGCGCCGTCACTTCGACGGAATGAAGAGCAACTTCGGATCCGAGTTCCGCGGCCGTTCATGGGGATGCAATTCCTCGCGCGGCGGCTTCACGCGGAGCGGCAACGTCGCCTTCGACGACTACCGCGAGCGCGAGTTGAAGCGGCTCGAGGAAGAGCGCCGGAAGCTCGAGGAAGAACGCCACGAGTTCGAGACGTTCATGGAGAATCTCCGCCGCGCCCGCGACCAGGAGGAGTTCGACCGCTTCATGCGCGATCGCCGCGCGATGAAGCCGGGCGACGAGGACAAGGCGATCGATCTCTGATCGCCTGCGTCTGACGATACCAAACGGCGGAGCTTCGGCTCCGCCGTTTTTGATTCTGCGCGTTGGTTCGCGCAGCGACTCTGGACAGAAGGACAAGCGGTCTTCGAGGCTCGCGCATCCCGCTCTTGGACTTCAGAGCTTGTGAAGAACCCTGCCCACCGCTCATGCCTGCGCACGCAGGCATCCAGCTCCTCCCGCCCCGACATCGCCCTTTGGGAAACTGGATTCCCGCGTGCGCGGGAATGAGCGGGTGGGGATGTCGGCTTTCTATTGTGAAGGGCTGACCGTGGCAGGTTCGGGATTTGATTCAGTGAGGCAGATCGGGATTTCCTCACGGCCCCTGAGAGCGAGGCGAGGCGGGTAGCGCCACGAAGGCTCGATGCCCGCGATCCCGAATGGGCGGACACCAAACGTGGCTCATGCCCGGGTGCGAGCGGAGAGAGTCCTCCAAGCGCACGTCGCAAATCGACGCGACGGATTCCTGCTTCCGCCCAAATCGACGACAATCATCGCCACTGATTCGTTTTTCAGGATGCCTCGACCCGCATGGTCTTCTTCGAACGCAAGCCGACGCCGCAGCCGCCGCGCGCGACTCACTTCGATCTCGTGACGGAGCGCGGCAATGTCGCGATCGCGCTCCGCCGTCATCCGCGCGCGCGGAACTACACGCTTCGCGTCGGCACGGCGAAGGGCGCGCCGGTGCTGACCATGCCGGCGCGCGGCTCGCTCACCGAGGCCCGCGCTTTCCTCGACCGCCATGCGGGGTGGCTGGTCAACCAGATGGGCAAGCTGCCCGAGGTTCAGCCGATCGCCGACGGCGGCACCGTGCCGCTCCGCGGCGTGAGCCACCGCGTCCTTCACGTCGCGGGCGCGCGCGGCACCGTGACGGTGGTGGACGAGGGCGACGAACGGGTGATGCTGGTCGCCGGCCGCCTCGAATATCTCCCGCGCCGCGTCGTCGACTTCATGAAGCGTGAGGCGAAACGCGACCTCGAGCGCGCCGCGCTCCGTCACGCCATGATGCTCGGCGTCCGCGTCAAGGCCATCCGGCTTCGCGACCAGACCAGCCGCTGGGGCTCGTGCACGTCGACGGGGCATCTCTCGTTCTCGTGGCGGCTGATCATGGCGCCGCCCTTCGTCCTCGACTACCTCGCCGCCCACGAGGTGGCGCATCTCCAGGAGATGAACCACAGCCCGCGGTTCTGGCACCTAGTCGAGTCGGTCTGCCGAGAGACCGACGCGGCGCGCGCCTGGCTCAACCGCGAAGGGCCGAGCCTCCACGCCATCGGGACGTAAGGCAAGTGATCGTTCATGACGCTTGACCGGCCGTGCAGGGTGCGGAGGGCCTCACCCTGCGCCATAAGAGGGGCCTTCTCGACGGCGAACAGCGTTTGTCTGGCTCGCGGCCCACCTATACAGGGTCGCTTATCACGCCAAGTCGGTGGAGTCTTGATACAGCATCGTCGTCGACGCCTCCTCTCAAAATATTGCTGTCAGGCAGCGATGATGAACCAAAAAATTTCTTATAGTTGTCTATAGTGGCATCAGAAGGATCCTTCGTAACGAGTATTAATTTTGGCCCGCTTCGCCTTGAAAGTTGAACGCGTTTTAGTAAGTATTTAAATTGATAGTCCGCGGACGGCATAGAATATCCAATAAATATCCATGTCTTTGCTTCTCGTAGTAGCTCTTCTGCTCTGGCCCAAGTGGCCTGATGCATTGGGAATTCGAGGGCCTTCCGATAGCTGAACGTGACAAACCGCGTGCCTAGTGCTGGCGCGCCGCAACCCGGACACAGTGCTCTTCGGACCGCGGGTTTAGGTTTGCGGCCAATGAACCGGCTAACTGTTTCGCCATCCGAATCCCGAAAAAGCCTAGCTGCAATTTGCTCGGTGGCGGAAGAAGGAAACCAAAAAAGACGACTACACGAGTCGCAATACATCCAATTGACGGAGCCATGCGGCTTCAGAAGTTTTAGAGGGTTATTGATCGATCTTGACGTGTCGGCAAGTCGTACATGGCCGTTTACGAAGCGAGCTGCAATCGCCTCACAACCGTAGTCAAAAAAGGTAATTTTCTTTTCTTTCGCTATGATCTCTTCTACAACTGTGTCCCAATTCATGTTTAGAAGACCAACCGTATCAGTATCTAATTGTTTCAGTACTTGTACGAGTGTTCTATATTGTTCGTCGGGAGCGTCACGTTTTGACCGATGCGCAATCGCAAGCATGCGAATTAATCGAACTATTAAAGCCCGTCTCACAGTTCTTAGGTCAGACGCCGAGTATTTGTTCCCGAGATTATGTCCCGTATTTGCCGCGAGGTCTACGATCGTAAACAGATCTTCGAGTGGAGGCCATCTGTCAGCGCTTAGGGTGGCTCCGTCACCAAAAACATGATCTACAAAACTCGTAGCAAACTCCACGAGTATTGCGCTCGGTCCATCTTTCTTTAGGTTAGCTACGTCCAGCATTGCTCGGGTGAAATCGCTGGCCAGTGGAAGACCGGCGTTGTGAGAAAATCCAGCGCCTGCGACGATAAGATGATCGATCGAGGATTTCGACATGCGTCCATGCCCGTTGCGTGTATTTCAAGTTAGAACTAATCGATGATTGAAACTTTCTTAGAAAGAGTCAAGGCGACGGTCAGCCCCTCCGCGCGACGAACAGGTGGCGCGATAGCCGGCGGCTCGCCGAGAGCGCGTGGACGGTGCGGAGGAAGGCCTGCGTGCCCTCATAGGTCTCGGCGCCTTCGATCGCGATGAGTTCGTCCCGGTGCTTCTCCCGCGCCGCGATCCAGCGCGAGGACGTCTCTACCTCGTTGCCGGTGACGTCGTCGTGGCGGAGCAGCTCGAACCCGGCCGCGCCGAGGAGGCGCTGGTTCTCGCCTTCGGGAACGAACAGGAAGAAGCCGATCGAACTTCGCGTCGCGATCTCCTCGCTGGTGAGGATGCCGGTGACGACGATCGGGTCGGTGTAGAGGAGGAGGCCACCCGGCCGGAGCACGCGCCGCCATTCGGCGAGCACCGCCGGCCGGTCGCGGAGATGGTTGATCGCGTCGATGCACTGGACCGCGTCGAAGCTCTGGTCGGCGAAGGGGAGCGCGCCCGTCGCATCGACGCCCTTGAAGGCGGCGCGGGCCGCGAGGTTCCGCTCGGCCGCGGCCGCGTTCGCCGCGGCGACGCCCGCCTCGCTGATGTCGATGCCGGTGACCGGGACGCCGAAGGTCTCGGCGAGAAAAAGCGCCGGGCCGCCGGAGCCGCAGGCGACTTCGAGGAGACGCCTGTCCGGCGCGAGGGCGAGGTCGCGGCCGAAGCGCTTCTGCTCTTCGGCCGTGAGCCAGCTGTTCTGGCCGATGTCGCGGCCATAGGTTTCGGCGCGAACCGCGGCGAGCACCTCGGCGCCGAAGTTGCCGTAGGTCGATTTGTAGAAGCCGACGGGCTCGGTCATCGCACGCCCCCAAGGGCCGTCAGCCCGCCCGGGTAATGCGGTCGACCTCGGCCAGGTCCTCGGCGCCGAGCTTCCAGCCGACGGCCTTGACGTTGGTCTCGATCTGCTCGGGCTTCGTCGCGCCGGTGATGATCGAAGCGACCTGCGGCCGCGCCGCGAGCCAGGACAGCGCCAGGTCGAGGAGCGTGTGCCCGCGCGACTCGGCGAAGGCGACAAGCCGCTCGACCTTGTCGGCCCTCTGGCCCGAGAAGAACCGGTCGGCGTAGGTGGCCGAGCCGGTCAGCCGCGCGCCCTCCGGCATCGGCTGGCCTTTCCTGTACTTGCCGGACAGCGCGCCGCCGGCGAGCGGGAAGTAGGGGACGAGGCTGAGCCGGTGCGTTTCGAGCACTGGCAGGAGCGCATCCTCGATGCCGCGTTCGAGCAGACTGTACTCGTCCTGCGTGGCGACGAAGCCGGCGATTCCGAGCCGCTTCGCCGCCTCGACCGCATCGCCGGTCTCGCCGGGCGAGAAGTTCGAGGCCGCGAGCGCACGGACCTTGCCGGCCTTCGTGAGTTCCTCGGTGGCGCGGAGCGTCTCCTCGATCGGCGTGCCGGGGTCGGGCTCGTGCATGTAGAGGAGGTCGATCCAGTCGGTGCGGAGCCGCCGGAGGCTCGCCTCGACCGCCGACAGGATGTAGGTGCGCGTGCCGCGGCGTTCGGCCGGGTTGTCGGCCATCGGCTTGGCGAACTTGGTGGCGAGGACGACATCCTTCCGGCGCGCGCCGAGACACTGGCCGATGAAGTCCTCCGACTTGCCGCCGCCGCCATAGATGTCGGCAGTGTCGAGGTGGTTGACGCCGGCGGCGAGCGTCGCGTCGATCACCTTCCGGGTCGCCTCGAGGTCGATGCGGCCGCCGAAATTGTTGCAGCCGAGGCCGATGAGCGAGACTTTCAGGCCGGACGTGCCGAGCGCGCGGAGTTCCATGGCGGGGTGTTCCTTGTCGGGGGAAGCGTGAGGCTACGGTGCGCACAGCAGGGGGTCAACACGCGACGCCAACCCTCCCTCGAGGGGAGAGCTGGGCCCGGTTGCGGCGGACGAGCATTGTTCGACATCGCGCGGCAGGCTCCCCTCGGTCCGCGTTGCGCCTTTGTCCGGTTCGTGTCACATCCCGGCCATGAGCCTGATCATCAAGATCTGCGGGCTGTCGACGCCGGAGACGATCGACGCCGCGCTTGGCGCCGGCGCCGACATGGTCGGTCTCGTATTCTTTCCGCCGAGCCCGCGCTTCGTCTCGCTGGAGGCGGCGGCACCGCTCGCGAAGCGGGCGCGCGGGCACGCGGCGATAACGGTGCTCACCGTCGACATGGACGAGGACGGGATCGCGGCGATCGTCGCGGCGATACGGCCGGATTGGCTGCAGTTCCACGGCCATGAGCCGCCGGAGCAGGTCCTGGCGCTGAAGCGGCGCTTCGGCCTGCCGGCGATGAAGGCGATCGGGGTCCGCGAGGCGGCGGACCTGGCGCAGGCCGACGCCTATCGCGGGGTTGCCGACCGTCTCCTCCTCGACGCCAAGCCGCCCAAGGGGGCAACGCGGCCGGGGGGCAATGCTGTCGCTTTCGACTGGGCGATCCTCGACGGGTTCGACCCGGGGCTGCCGTGGATGCTGTCGGGTGGTCTCGATCCGGGCAATGTCGGGGAGGCGGTGACGAGGACGCGGCCTCCGGGGGTCGACGTGTCATCCGGGGTCGAGTCGGCGCCGGGCGTGAAGGACCCGGACCGCATCGCGGCGTTCGTCGCGGCGGCACGGGGTGCGGGGCGAGACCTCCTCACCGCTCATCCCCGCGCAAGCAGGGATCCAGTTCTTTCAGACTGAGTTGGTGACTGCAAAAGCCGGGTCCCAGCGTGCGCGGGGACGAGTGGTGATGGGAAGGACGGCCTGGAGTAACTGCCGCATTGCACTCGCCCGCCGTTTCGTGGCAAATCGCGCGCCATGACCATACAGCCCAACACGTTTCGTGCCGGCCCCGACGAGCGCGGCTTCTTCGGCATCTATGGCGGCCGGTTCGTCGCCGAGACGCTGATGCCGCTGATTCTCGAACTCGAAGAGGCCTATGACGCGGCGAAGAAGGACCCCGCCTTCCATGCCGAGTTGGAGAACCTCAACACCCACTACGCCGGACGGCCGAGCCCGCTCTACTTCGCCGAGCGGCTGACCGCGCATCTCGGCGGGGCCAAGGTCTATTTCAAGCGCGACGAGCTGAACCACACCGGCTCGCACAAGATCAACAACTGCCTCGGCCAGATCCTGCTCGCGCGCCGGATGGGCAAGACCCGGATCATCGCCGAGACCGGCGCCGGCCAGCACGGCGTCGCGGTGGCCACCGTGGCGGCGCGTTTCGGCGTCCCTTGCGTCGTCTATATGGGCGCGACCGACATCGAGCGGCAGAAGCCGAACGTCTTCCGGATGCGGCTCCTCGGGGCCGACCTGAAGCCGGTCACGTCGGGGAACGGCACCCTCAAGGACGCCATGAACGAGGCGCTCCGCGACTGGGTGACCAATGTCGAATCGACCTACTACATCATCGGCACCGCCGCAGGCCCGCACCCCTATCCCGAACTGGTGCGCGACTTCCAGTCCGTCATCGGCAAGGAGACGCGCGAGCAGATCATGGCGATGGAGGGCCGGCTGCCGGATGCGCTGGTCGCGTGCATCGGTGGCGGCTCCAACGCCATCGGCCTGTTCCATCCTTTCCTCGACGACCGGCAGGTCGCGATCATTGGCGTGGAGGCGGGCGGGCATGGGCTCGATGTCGAGAACGGCCATGCGGCATCGATGAACGGCGGCCGGCCTGGCGTACTCCACGGCAACCGCACCTACCTGCTCCAGGACAATGACGGGCAGATTCTCGAGGGCCACTCGATCTCGGCCGGCCTCGACTATCCCGGCGTCGGGCCGGAGCACTCGTGGCTCCGCGACACCGGCCGCGTCAGCTACGTTCCGGCGACCGACCGCGAGGCGCTCGACGCCTTCCAGCTCCTCACCCGGATCGAGGGCATCATCCCGGCGCTCGAGCCGGCGCATGCGCTGGCCCATGTCATCAAGCTCGCGCCGACGATGGACAAGGACCAGATCATCATCATGAATCTCTGCGGGCGCGGCGACAAGGACGTGTTCGCGGTGGCCGGCCATCTCGGCATGGACATCGGCTGATGCTGGAGGTCCACGTCAATTTCGGCAGCGCCGAGGAGGCGTCGACCGTGGCGCGCGGCGCGGTCGAGAAGCGGCTCGCGGCCGCCGCCAACGTCCATCCGGCGATCCGCTCCTTCTACTGGTGGCAGCAGGAGATCAAGGCGGAGGAGGAGGTGCCGGTGGTGTTCAAGACCTCGGAGATCCGGCTCCACGCGCTCGTGGACTTCATCACCCGCGCGCACTCCTACGAGACGCCGGGGATCGTCGTGCATCGGCCGATGACGGTGAACCCGAAGTATCTCGCCTGGATCGACACCGAGACGCACCAGCTGCCGCGGCGGTGAGGATCAGTCAGCCTCAGGCGGCCTTCTCGACCTCGGATGCGGATCTTGTGCCCCAGTTCCTTCTCCGCGACCGCGAGGTCGTAATGGCTCTGTAGGTTCATCCAGAACGCCGCTCCCGTGCCGGAATGCCGGCCGAGGCGGAGAGCGGTTTCGGCCGATATGCCACTGGCTCCGGCAGCAATAGCCGAGCTGCGGTTGGCGGGAACCTGCAACCTGAGCGCCAAGGCGTGCGCCGTCATTCCGCGCGCCGCCAGTTCGTCCGCGAGCGTCAGGCCAGGATGCACTGGCGAAAACCGGAATCCGCCGGAAGGGGCGGCAACGGTGCGTCGGGATCGGGCCATGAGGGGGATTCTGGCAGGCCGAGACAATGGGCGCAACTCCGGCATTTCCCCCTGCCGCGCCCTGTGCTAGCCAACCGCCCATGACAGAGACCCGCATCGACCGCCGTTTCGCGGCGCTGAGACACGAGGGCCGGCCGGCCCTCGTCACCTTCGTCATGGCCGGCGACCCCGACCACGAGACGTCGCTCGCGATCGTCCGGGCGCTGCCTGCGGCCGGCGCCGATGTGATCGAGATCGGCATGCCGTTCTCCGACCCGATGGCCGATGGCCCGGCGATCCAGATGGCCGGACAGCGGGCGCTGCTCGGCGGCGAGACGCTCCGCAAGACGCTCGGCCTGGTCCGCGCCTTCCGCGAGGGTGACCGGGATACGCCGATTGTCCTGATGGGGTACTACAACCCGATCTATTCGATGGGCAGCGATCGTTTTCTGGATGAGGCGAAGGCCGCTGGCGTCGACGGGCTGATCGTGGTCGACCTACCGCCAGAGGCCGACGACGAGCTGTGCCTGCCGGCGATCGAGCGCGGCCTCAGCTTCATTCGCCTCGCGACGCCGACCACCGACGATAAGCGGCTGCCCGCGGTCTTGGCCAATACCTCGGGCTTCGTCTACTACGTCTCGATCCTCGGAATCACCGGCAGCGCTTCGCCCGACGCCGTGCGCGTCGGCGGGGCGGTGACAAGGATCAAGCGGCACACCATATTGCCTGTCGTGGTCGGCTTCGGCGTCAGGACCGCGGCCCAGGCCGCAGCCTTGGGGCGTGAGGCCGACGGCGTCGTGGTCGGGTCGGCGATCGTCGGCGCGGTCGCCGCGTCGCTCGATGCGGGCGGCCGGGCGACGGCCGGTACGGTCAAGGCCGTGACCGACCTCGTCGCCGATCTGGCCGGCGGCGTCCGCGCGGCGCGGGCCGAAGCGGCCGAGTAGGAGTATTTGCCGTGAGCTGGATCAGCAACGTCGTCCGTCCGAAGATCCGGAATTTCCTCGCCAAGAAGGATGTCCCGCAGAATCTCTGGATCAAGTGTCCCGAGACCGGCGAGATGGTCTTCCATCGCGATCTCGAGGCGAACCACTACGTCATTCCCGGCTCCGGCTACCACATGCGGATGACGGCGAAGCAGCGCTTCGAGTATTTCTTCGACAATGCGACCTGGGAGACGATTCCGTCTCCCGACGTGCCCGCCGATCCGCTCAGGTTCCGCGACGAGCGCCGCTATACCGACCGCCTCCGCGACGCCCGCGCCAAGACCGGGGCGGTCGATTCCGTCCAGATCGGCGCGGGGACGGTCGAGGGCGTGCCGGTGATCTCGGCCGTCCAGGACTTCGACTTCATGGGCGGCTCGCTCGGCATGGCGGCCGGCGAGGCGGTGATCACCGGGCTGATGGCCGCGCGCGAGCGGCGGAAGCCCTTCGTGCTCTTCGCCGCGTCGGGCGGCGCGCGGATGCAGGAGGGCGTGCTGGCGCTCATGCAATTGCCGCGCACCACGGTCGCGGTCGATGCCTTCCGTGACGAGAAATTGCCCTACATCGTTGTGCTGACCCATCCGACCACCGGCGGCGTCACCGCCTCCTACGCCATGCTGGGCGACATCCACCTCGCCGAGCCGGGGGCGCTGATCGGTTTTGCGGGGCCGCGGGTCATCGAGCAAACCATCCGCGAGAAGCTGCCCGACGGCTTCCAGCGGGCCGAGTACCTGCTCGAGCACGGCATGATCGACCAGGTCGTCCATCGCCACCAGCTTCGCCCGACCATCGCGCGGCTCTGCCGGCTGCTCGCCCCCGAAAGCAGCCCCGACGCCTCTCCGGAACCGCTTGTCATCGAGGCCGAGCCGGTCTAGGCGCCTCCCCTATGGACCGGTCCGACGCCATCCTGGAGCGCCTGCTCCATCTGCACCCGCGCGAGATCGATCTCTCGCTCGAGCGGATAGAGGTGCTGATGGCCGACCTCGGCCATCCCGAGCGGCGGTTGCCGCCGGTGATCCATGTCGCCGGCACCAACGGCAAGGGCTCGACCACCGCCTTCATGCGGGCAATGCTCGAGGCCGACGGCCGGCGGGTACATGTTTACACCTCGCCGCATCTCGTCCGCTTCCATGAGCGCATCCGGCTCGGGGCGGACGGCGGCGGCCGGTTCATCGACGAGGACGAACTCGCCGACGCGCTGCTCGCGGTCGAGAAGGTCAATGCCGGCCGGTCGATCACCCAGTTCGAGATCACGACCGCGGCGGCGCTCGACGTCTTTGCCCGCCATCCGGCCGACGTTCTCCTCCTCGAGGTCGGCCTCGGCGGCCGGCTCGACGCCACCAGCGTGGTTCCCGATCCGCTGGCGATGGTGATCACCGCGGTCTCGATCGACCACGAGAAGTTCCTGGGCGACACGCTGCCGGGCATCGCCGCCGAAAAGGCCGGCATCCTCAAGCGCGGCCGGCCGGGCATCATCGCCCCGCAGCCGGAAGCCGCGCTCCAGGTCATCGAGGACATCGCGGCCCGGCGCGGCGCGCCGCTGTTCGTGGCCAACCGCGACTGGGTGGCGCATGCCGAGCGCGGCCGCCTCGTCTATCAGGACGGGGACGGGCTCCTCGATCTGCCGAGCCCGCGCCTCGCCGGACGGCATCAATACACCAATGCCGGCGCCGCCATCGCCACGCTGCGCCGTGCCGGATTGGCGGTGCCCACGGCCGCGATCGAGGCCGGGCTCGTCAGCGTCGAGTGGCCGGCGCGTCTCCAGCGCCTCACCTACGGGACGCTGGTCGACCGCGCTCCGGCCGATGCCGAGCTGTGGCTCGACGGCGGCCACAATCCCGGCGCCGGCGTGGTCATCGCCGAGGCCATGGCCGACCTCGAGGAACGGTCGCCGCGGCCGCTCCATCTCATCGCCGGGATGCTCAACACCAAGGATCCTGTTGGCTTCTTCAAGCCCTTTGCCGGGCTGGTCCGGCGCGTTCACACGGTGCCGGTGCCGATGTCGGCGGCGGCGCGCGACCCGGTCGAACTCGCCTCCATCGCCGCAGATGTGGGGCTGCCGACCGCGGTGTCGGGGAGCGTCGCCGAGGCGATCGACGCGATCGCCGAGGAGGTCGACGCGATGGGGCCGCCGCGCATCCTGATCTGCGGCTCGCTCTACCTCGCCGGGTCGGTGCTGGCGGAAAACGGCACGCCGCCGGAATAGGCGGCGCGCCGTCTCGGGACCGATATGTCGATTTTATCCGAATTTTTCGACACGTTGGGGTGACATGTCGATGGCGTCGACATATCGACCGGCAAGCAAAAGTTGCTCAGCGTGACATTTTCCCCATCCTAGTGTACCTTTTCGTGACCGGTGTGCGTCGCGTGAGCCATGAGCCTGATCAACAACGAAAGAGCGAAGCTTTCTGCCACCTACCTCAACGGATTGGCCATTGCGGTGATGGCCATCGGTGGCTTTGCCCCGCTGGTTTCGTTTCCTTTCTCAGGGGATGGGCGGACTCTTTTGACGACAGTCATGGTAGTCGCAATTTGCATGGTGATCTCTACGGCCCTACATCTCATCGCAAGGCAGGTGCTGGCGGGACTCAAAGAATGAGCAACCTGGAATTCATTGTCACGTTCTCGCTCATGCCGATCGGCGCGCTGATCGCAGGTCTGGTGGTGTACTTCATCGCGCGGCCCTCAAGGCAGACCCGGGTACATCCCGGCGAGTGACGGCCACAGAACTCTTCAGTCGCTGAGTTTTGCACCAAACGAAAAAGGCCGCGATCGCTCGCGGCCTTTGTCTTGGAATGCGTCGAACGCGGGTCAGATCGACTGCGTGATCCAGTCGGAGAGGCGCTGCTTCGGCATGGCGCCGACCTGCATGGCGGTCGGCTCGCCGTTCTTGAAGAGGATCAGCGTCGGGATCGAGCGCACGCCGTAGCGCATCATGATGTCGGGGTTCTCGTCGACATTGAGCTTGGCGATGGTGACCTTGCCGTCCATCTCGGAGGCGATCTCCTCGAGCGCCGGGGCGATGAAGCGGCAGGGACCGCACCACTCGGCCCAGAAATCGACCACGACAGGCTTGTCGGCGCCGAGCACATCGGTGTCGAAATTGGCGTCGGTCACCTTGACGGGAGCCATGTAAAACCTCGTCTTTCTTGAGGATTCGGCAGGATTTGTTAGGCTCAACCTAGGTAGGGGGGCGGGCAGCGTCAAGGCGGCAGCCCGTCGCGCGGCGCGGGTAAGCCCTGCGCTCCGGCCGGGACGGCGGCGGCCTGCATTTCGGCAAGGTCGAGGAGGACGGAAGGAATTTCCATGAGCGCCGGCCGGTCCGTCCACAGGATTGCGGCCTCCACGGGTCTCGAAGGATAGAGCCGGCGGAGCACCGCGCGGTAGAGCGCGAGCTGCATCACGTATTCGTGTGGGGCGTCGGCCACGGACGTCGGCGCGGGGCGGTTGGTCTTGTAGTCGACGATCAGCACGCGGTCGTCCGCGACGGCCAGGCGGTCGATCCGCCCCGAGAGCATCGCGCCGCCGATCCGGCCGGCGATCTCGACCTCGGCACGGCTGCCCGGCGCGAAGACCGGGGCGAAATCGGGGTGGGAGAGGACGTCGAGGGTGCGGTCGAGGAGCGCATCGCGCTCGGCAGCCGGCCACGCTTCGCCTGTCGCCATGGCTTCGAGGAAGCGGCGTCCGATGTCGCGCCGCTGGTCCGGAACGATGTCGGGCAGGGACTGGAGGAGGCGGTGCACCAGCCGGCCCCGCTCGGCGGCGAGCTGCGCCTCCCGGCCGGCGAGCACCAGTCCGGCGCGGGGCGGCGGCGCCGGACCATCGCCGGC